>NZ_JBEYFS010000146.1:0-30801 GCF_040634475.1 Streptomyces sp. NPDC007095 | reverse complement strand
AGGTGGCCGGGGGCGTGGGGGCAGAGCCCCCACATCACCACCCACACACCCGCACGGAAAAGTCCGGTGCCAGCCCCCGCCCCGAGGAAGGCATGGAAGGACCGGTCAGTACCCGTATTCGTACCGGTCGTCATCGTCGTCGTACGACCAGGGACCGCGCTCCGCCTCGGACAGCCGAGGCGCCGTGCCGTCCGCCAACTCACGCAGCAGCCGAGCCGCGCCGGCCGCGTCCGAGGGTGCCCGATGGTCCCCGTACGGGAGTGTCTGCCACGTGTAGTTCTGCCAGTACGGATGCCACTGCCCGTACCACTCGGCGTACGGGTGCATGAGATCCACCCAGCGGGCCCGCCCGAGCCACGTCCGCGTGTACTCCACCGCCTCGGCCCCGACCAGGCCGACGACCGTGCGCGCGTGCCGATGCACTTCCCGGGCGATGCTGTGCAGGTCGTACCCGAGGTTGTAAACCGCGACCGTGCGTCCCTGGATCGCTCGCCCCAAGGTGTCCATCACGTCCGAGAAAACCGGCGCCTCGGCCTCGGCCAGGGTGTCCGTCGTGATGCCGTGCACCTTGACCGCACCGGCCGCGAGGGGCGCCCGCGGATCGACCAGAGACGAGAACACCGGGGCGCCGGCACTGTCGCACACGCCCAGTTCCAGGACCCAGCGATGAAGGTCGGTCGACTCCGTGTCGAGCACGACGACGGGCCCGGAGTCGAGCAGGGCCGCCGCCCATTCCTGCGGCCCGAGAGGCGTTGTCGGCAGCACTCCGGGCAGGGTTTCCCGCAGTACCGGAGCGAGCGCCGGCAGATCCACGGCGGCCCGCGCCTCGGCCCGGAACTGGCGACACCGGGCACACGTTCCGGTCTCCCCGTCGTCCGGCCGACCGTCGCCGTCGTTCACCAGCTCGCCGCAGTCGAAGCACCGCCACGCGTGCAGAACGAACCGGGCCCGCGCGAGCGCCGCGAGCTGTGCGGCACTCGCCACCCGCTTGGGCCGGGCGCCCCGCTTGCGGTACAGGGGCGCGTACCCCGTCTGCCCGTAGTACCGCCAGTACGCGTACGCCCTCGGCCGTTGCCGAGGCGCGACCGCCAGGCCCTCCCGCTTGAGTTGTCGAGGCGTGAGCAGCCCCGGGGGAAGGTCCCAGAACCGGTACACCGTCAGACCGCGATACGCCCCGTAAACCCTGTGCCCACCGGCCGCTTTTGCAGGCATTAAGAACCCCTTTCCGATTGCCTTTGCGGGGAGTATTACACAGTATCCACGTGCCATAAACGAGCACAGAGAATCGACCCAAGCCGAGAAAGTTTGGCTTTCCGCGCCGAAATGCAGTCTAACTACCTTGTTTAAAGGCACTACCATTTATCCACGTGCTTCCCGGTTTTATCCATCACTCAGAAGTGTGGCGATGGACTCGCGTGCGATGCGGCCCACGGTGTAGATCTGCCCCTGTAGTTCGAGCTTGCGTGCGCGCGCTCGCTTGGACCGCGAGGGCCGTAGCCCGATGAGGTTCTCTCGCTGGAGAGCCATCACCGCCGGCTCGCTCACCCGACAGGCCGCGAGTCGCGCAGCGTCGACCACATCGGCCGCGATATCCAACATCAGCTTTGCGCCGTAGCGTTCGTTTGGACTGCCCGGCCTACGACCCGAAAGCCGCTGTGCCTGCGCTTCCTCGGCGGTGAACGGACGCCACGGGCCGGCCAGGTCCGGCAGCGCGAGCCGGGCCCGCATCGCCGCCTCTGTGAGCTGTCCCATCCGTGGCCACCAGTCCGGCCGCCGCATGAGCATGGACACCCGAATCTCTTCGGGAGTCGGCTCACCTCTCCGCAGGCCAAGACGCTGCCTTTCCTCGGCAAGCCATTCCCACTCAGCGCGGTCATTTTCCCCGGCCAGACGAGCCAGCCCCTCGGCATGTGAGGGCTGGAGCCACACGAGTGTGTTGACCTTGGCAACAGCATTCATGTTGTAACTACCTAGTTTGACGACGCCCCCTCCGGCACCGCCGCGAAACGGGCCGGAGGGGCTGCGAGTGATGGGAGTCAGGACGCGTTGGGAGGCGAGGACGGCGATGTGGTTTCGGTGCCGACCTCGGAGCCGGATCGGGTGCGACGAGTGCGGGAGCCCTTGGGCCGGCCTTGAGGTCGGCGGGTTGGTTCTTCGGCCCCCATCTTGCGGAGTTCATCCGTGCTCCAGCCCGCAGCCGACGCGGCCGCGTACGCGGCGCCGTACGTCTTGTCGGCGTCATCGAGGAGGGCTTGCAGCCGCTTGCGCTCGGCGATTGCCCCGGCGAGAGGTTTGATCACCTCCAGTCGCGAGGCGAGCATGTTTTCCGCAGTGGCCAGCATAGGCGACGACGTGTCGTCGGAAGGTGTGGTCATGCCCGCCATGGTAGCGCCGGCCACCGCCGACGCACACGGGATCTTTCGCCGTCAGGTGACTTGCGGCCGTCCTCTCGGGGGCACATCCCCCGAACCCCCTTACTGCACCTGCGGCGCAGTGCCGCCCTACCCCGGCACCCGACCCCCAGCGGCCTCCTACGTCGGAGCAAGTTAGTGGTTATTGTTCCAATAACCAGCGTGGCGGCCCCTGCCTCGCTATGCTCGGCGCATCGGGGCTGCCTTTTCGGTCCGGGCACGGACCGATGGTTGGGGCTGTCCCTCGAACGGGAACAGGGGAAATGACCAGCGACGCACCACGCGCCCGCCGCCGTGAACGACGGTCCGACAACCCACGCTCGTACCGCGTGAACCTGGCCTACAACGACACCGAGTTGGCGATCATTCACACGGCCGCGGCCCTGGCCGGCCTCAAGCCTGCCGCGTACGCCGCGCGGGCCGCGCTCGCTGTCGCCAAGGAGGAGGTTTCCCCGGCGCCCGTGGACGAGAAGGAGCGGTTGCGGATGCTGGGGGATGCCCGGGTGGCCGTGGACCGGATCGGCACCAACCTGAACCAGATTGCGCGCGTTCTCAACTCCGAAGGTGTGGAGACCCCGGAACGGTTTGACGCCGTCCTGGAACGGGTGGAGCGGGCCGTTCGGACGCTGGACGAGGCCACCATTGCCGTGATGGAAGGTCGGGCGTGATCCCGAAGAAGGCGAAGGCCGGCGCCCGCACCGCCGGCTTGCTGTATTACCTGTACGGGCCGGGCCGAGCGAACGAGCACACCGACCCCCACATGGTCGCCGCATGGGGTGGCGGAGTGTTGGACCCGGCGCGGAGTTCCGGAGCGACGATCCCGAGTCTGGCCATGTTGCTGGACGCCCCGGTTTTCGGACTCGAAGGCAAGGCGCCAGATCAGCACGTGTATCACGTCCCGGTGCGGCTCGACCCGGGTGACCGAATGTTGACGGATGAGGAGTGGGGGGACGTTGCGCGCGAGATTATGGACGCCTCGGGAGTCGCCAGGAAGGGCGATCCGATGGGCGCCCGATGGGTGGCCGTGCGGCACGCCGACGACCATATTCACATCGTGGCGACGCTCGCGCGGCAGGACGGGCGGCCACCCGACGTGCGACGGGACATGGTGAAGATGCAACAGCGCGCGCGTGAGCTGGAGATCCGTTACGGACTCCGGCGACTGACGAGCGGAGACAAGACCGCGAAGCAGTGGCCGACGACCGCCGAACTGGAGAAGGGCAAGCGCAAGGGCCGCGAGGAGCCGCCCAGGGTGACACTGCAAGAGAAGGTACGTGCAGCCGCAGCCGGCGCCCGATCCGACGCTGAATTCTTCGCGGCCGTCGAGGGCGCGGGGCTCCGGCTCAAGACCCGCACCGCGCCGGACGGGAACGTCACCGGCTACTCGGTTGCGCTGCCGGGTGACCGCACCGCCGGGGGCCGTGCCGTGTGGTTTTCCGGCAGCCGGCTCGCCCCCGATCTGTCGCTTCCGCGCGTCCGAGAGCGTTGGAGCGGGGCGCCGACCTCGGTCATGGTCGCCGCCGCCGGGCAGGTCAATAGCCGGGCCGCCGCATGGCAGCTCGCCGCCGAGCACGTGCACCAGGCCGCCGCCGTCCTCGGCCAGGCCGGCAACGAGGCCGGCGCCGGGGAAATGGTCGCCCTGGCCGACTTCCTGACGACCTACGCCGCCCAGGCCCCCGCCGCGGTCCGGGACGAGCTACGGGACGCGGCCCGCGCGTTCGAGCGGGCCGGACGTGCCCCGACCAGCCGCCGCATGGACAGCCAGGCGAGCGCCCATCTACGAGCTGCCACACAGCTACTCGTCATGGGGGCCGCCGTCTTCGCAGACGGAGGCGAGGCCGCCGCCGCCATCGCGGTTCTGGTCGCCGCCGCCCTGGTCGTCGCCGCCGCGATGAAGTGGCACCAGGCCGCCCAGCACGCGGCACAGGAGCGCGCGGCCGCCCAGGCCGGCACCCACTTGCGGGCCGCCACCGAAGTGGCCCACGGCGCGAGCGCCGGCACCCACGCCGGACGAGGACGCCGGGCCACTTGGCAGCGCACGACCATGCAGCCCGGCGGCCCCGCCCTTGTCGAGGCGTACGCGCCCGTCGTACGTGAGGCGATCCCGCACCTGGCGGAAACCGTCCTCGGCGAGGCCGCATGGCCAGCCCTGGCCGCAACACTCCGCCAGGCGGAAAACGCGGGATACAGCTCAGCCCGCGTGCTCGCCGAGGTGACGTCACTCCGCGGATTCGGCGACGCCGAGAGCGCGGCCGAAGTGCTGGTATGGCGACTGCAACGACGGATGGACAGCGACACCCGCAGCAACTCCACCCAGACCCAGGAACCCACCTCCCGGGCGGCGGCCGCACCCACCGACACGACCGGCGCCACCGGGGAGGCCCTCACGCCCCCACCGTCGAAGAAGTCGGACGACGAGGACGGCGACGAAACCCCCACCACACCGACCGCACCGCCTCCCGTTGTCGGTCGAGGGCCAGCAGCCGAATCCACTCCCCTCGGCGGCCCCGACGCACCGACCCTCGGCGAAGCAGTGCGCCAGGCCGTCCCCGCGTACGCGTCGGCAGTGCTCGCCGACCCCGCCTCGGCAACCCTGGCCGCCTATCTCGTGAAGGCGACCGCAGAGGGGCACCAGCCGGCGGAGCTACTGGCCGAAGTGGCCGGAGCCCGCGACCTGGCCGACGCCGACAACGTGGCGCAGGTACTCACCTGGCGGGTGCAAGGCCGGTTGCGCCGTGCCGAACAGCCCACCGCACTCGCCCGCTCCGCCGGAACGAGGACGGCCCCCACGCCGACGACACCGGCCACACCAGGCGAGCGCACAGCGGCCGATCGGGCCGCCCAGGAGGCGGCACAGCGCCGCAACCAGCAGCGCGGCAGAGGGAGGTAAAGCGCGAGACCGCAGGCAGTCCCAGCAGCGGAAAAGGCCGCGTGCCGTGGGGGACCGGAAGCTAGCTTCATAGGTACGACAGCGACGCGAAACGAGGACATCATGACGACGCATAACGAGGGAATCCGATGAGCGACAGCATGGCGATGGAGCGAGCCGCCAGCCACACCGGGCAGACGGCCGTCATCGCCCTCCAGGTACTCGTCATGGCGGCCCAGGCACTCCGCGAGCACCAGGAGCGCGAGGTGGCCCGCGCGGCCGCCGCCCCGGCCCCCGCCGCCGAGCCCGACACCTCCGGCGCATCCGAACCCGCCCAGGAGCCCGCCCGCGATCCGGACCGGGACCGGTACGCCCAGATGGTCCGGGACACCGTGGAGCCGCCCGCCGTGGCCGAGGCCATGGTGACCGCGCCGCAGTGGCCCCAGGTTGCGGACGAACTCCGGCGGCTGGAGAACGCCGGGGTGAACGTGGGCCAGTTCCTTGCCGACGCCACGCCCGTGATCGCACGCATTGACGCCGACATGCGCGCCGGCTCGCCGACGCCGGGCGTCACCGCCTCGGCCACGGCCACCACGCCCCGCAATCCGTTCGCCGCCCCGGCCGAGGACACCAGCGCCGAGCGCGAGGGCCCTGGCATGGTCAAGCAGTTCGTGGAGTGGGTGAAGAAGGTTGTCGAGGCCGTCAAGGAGTGGTTCAAGAAGGTCACCGGCCGAGGCGAGGACTCCAGCCTTGACGGCCGGGAAAAGGATCTCGCCAAGCACGGGGTCAGCCCGCAGGAAAACACGCGGGCCGTGGTCATGGCGCGCGAGGCCATGGCCGACGAGCACGTGTTGGGCCAGCTGGTCACCTCCCGCGAGTGGCCGGGCATCGCCGCGCAGATGAAGACGCTCCAGGAAGCCGGACACGATCCGCGCGAGGCCCTGGCGGGGGTGCCCCTGCGGATGAAGCAGGCCGCCGACGCCGGTATCAGCCTCAGCCCGGCCGAGGCCGCCCGCGGATTGCTCAACGAGCAGGCCAAGACGCCCGTTCCGGCCCGCGCCACCACGGCGCCGGCACCCGCCAACAGCGCCTCGGCCGCCCCCCAGGCGACCCCGGCCACGGCGCCGAGTGCCACCACGAGCGCGACCCCGGCAGCAGCTCCACCCCGCGCCGCAGCGGCCAACGCCCAGTCCACCACGGCGACCCCCGGAGCCAGCCCGGCCCCCGGCCCGCAGGCGTCCACGACGACCCCGACCCCGGCCCCCACGCAGGCCCGGGGACACACGCGCTAGCACTCAGTCCGAGGAGGAGAAACAACGATGGATCAGCACTCACGCACCCCCCAGCCCGCCGGCGACCCGGAGCCCGCCCGCAAGCCCCCGCACCGTCCCACCGGTCCGGGCGGAGACAGTGGCATGGGCGACCCGGAGGCTCTGCGCCTGGCGGCCGCGCTCGGCCGCAGCAGCGCCGACCACTCGGCCCGTGCGGACGGCGCTCTCGGCGAAGCGGACGCCGCCCGGGGACGTGCGGGCGAGGCCGACGCCCGGGGCGATCTCGGCACCGCCGGCGCCGAGTGGAGCGACGCGGCAGGGCTGGACGGAATGGCCGCCCACGAGGCCACCACGGCCGATATCGAGGCCCGCGCCGCAGCGGCCACGGCGACGTCCACCACCGTGCAGCCGGCCGCCCGGGGAGGACGACAGTCCGGGCCCGCGTCCAGCGGACAGGGCCGAGGTCAGACGCCGCAGGCTGCCGCTTCACCGCCGCGCCGCATCCAGTAGAACCCGCGCACGCCAAAGGGCCGGAGGGGAATCCCCTCCGGCCCTTTGGCGTGTACACGCTAATTCTAGGTGGTTACCGGTTCCGGCACTGCCTCAGCGGCCGTCCTGGCACCTGGCAGCGGGAGCACGGGAGGCGACGGCAGGTCGGTGTGCTGCGAGCGGTCCGGGTTGGTCATGCAGCCCCCGAACGGCCCGGACGCGTCCCGGAGGTGGGCCACCATCGGGTCCAGGTGGTCACGGTGCCATACGGACGGACCGGTACGGCCGCACGTCTCCGGATCGGTGAGTTCCTGCCAGGCCAGCCACGCGGCGTGAAGCCGGGCGACCGCCGCCGGGTGCGCCCACCAGCTCGCGCACCACGTCGCCGACGAGGACACCTCACTGAGGTATGTGGGCACCAGGAGGTTGGCCACCCACTCCGCGAGGGCGGCCAACTCGGTGGCGTACTCCTCACCCGACAGCCGCAGGATGAACGGCGGAGTCTTGGGCTTCTCCTTCTTCTCTTTGCCGTCGTCCTGGCCGCCGCCCTCCCCCTCCCCCTTGCCGGCGGAGGCGAGTTGGTTCACCGCGTTGGTGTTGTGCTCCAGCTGAGAGGCGAAGCCGTTGACGATGGCCCGCAGGTCTTCCACGTCCTCGGCGATGCCGTCGAGGGTCGGAGTGTCCTCACTCATGCTTCGATCACCTTCCGAGAGGCCCGCTCGGCGATCCGCCGGGTTTCTTGCTTGGCGGCCGCCGTCCGCTCGGCCGCGCCCGGCTCCAGGTACCAGGGCCGCAGCCGGATCATGCCGACCCGTACGCCCGTGGCCAGCAGCAGGGCCCGGCCCTTGGGCAAGGCCCGGATCTCGGCAGCTTCCATGACCCGCTCGCGGCGGCGCGAGGTGCTGACGCTGCGGCCCGTTGAGCCGTGGCTCACCGAGGATTCGTGGACCTTGTGCTCACCCACGAGCCGGCTCACGTCCTCGGCGAAGTCCGCGTCATCGAGGCCGGAGCCCAGGGCCTTGACCGTGGCGGCCGACCACAGCGCATCCATGCCCGCCTCCCCCCACACCCGGACACCCTGGCGGTAGCTCTGGAGGATGGTCATGGGGACGACGCCACGGGAGCCGAGGTGCGAGTACAGGTCGGGCAGATCTTCGATCCGGCACACGTTCGCGGCCTCATCGAGGACCGCGACCAACGGGGCGTCGAGCCGGCCCCCGGCCCGCTCGGCGGCCGCCATCGCGGCCCGGAGCACGGCATCAGCGGCCGCCGCGATGACGCCGGCCGCCGACCCGCCGCCGTCCTTGGACAGCAGATAGAGGGTGTCCCGGGTGCGTACGAAGTCCGCCGGCCGGAACTCTTTCGCCCGGGGGTCGGGGGTGACCCACGCCAGGGTCTCGGGGTCGAGGAGGCAGGCGACGCACTGACGGGCCGTCTCATAGATGCCGTCCCGGGTGTCCGCCGCGCCCGCCACGGTGCTGGCGAGCTGTTGGGCCAGCGCCTCTTTGCGGGCCGCCTTGAGGGCGTTCACCGGCCCTCGGTCCGAGGGCGTGGACAGCCAGGCCAGCACGTCCGCCACCGAGCCGTCCGAGACGGCGGCCGCGTGGAACAGCGCCGTCAGCAGGTTCTTTGCGGCGCCCATCCAGAAGTCACCGCGGCTCTTCTCATCCGTGGTCGCCGCGATGAAGTGCGAGGCGAGACGGCCGGCACCCTCGATGGTGCGGGCGCCCGCCAGCATGTTCCACCACAGCGACCGCTCGGCGTGCGTGATGCCCTGCGGGTCGATCGTCCAGACCGTCCCCACCTTCTCCCGCTCGGCCTTGGTGACGTTGTAGACCTCCCGCTCACCGATCTTGTTCGACGTGAACAGGACCGCGCCCGGGGCCCGTTGGACGGCCGGGATCGCCAGCGCGGTGGACTTGCCCGAGCGGGGCGCCATGATGGCCAAGATCACGTCTTCCCACGACGCCCGGAGTTCGGGGCCGTGCGGCTGGTCGAGGTTGCCCAGCAACACCCCCGTGTCGTCCGGCAGTGCCGGCGCCTCCAGCTTGTCCAGCGAGGGCCGCAGTTCGCGGGCTCGCGCCGTCATCGCCTTGGGCGACAGCGGCGCCATCTCCCGCAGGCCGGCCAGGCCGGGGCGGTGGGAGAACCACCGACGCCAGACGTAGAAGCCGCCCGCGCCGAGGAGCGCGAGCACCAGGACCAGGAGCACGACCAGGCCGACCGCGGCGGCCGTCGCGTGCCCCGGCCACAGGGCACCCGGGCCGTGGCCCAGGAGACGGAACACCGACTTCACCGACGTGTCCGGCCAGGCCCAGCCGCCGCCGACGACGAGGACGCCGAGGGTTCCGCCCAGGCTTCCGGCCAGGTACAGCGCTCCCCCGCCGAAGATCACGCCCACAATGGCCGCAGGGGCGGCAATGCCGCCCCCGGACCCCGTGCCGTTGTCGTTCACTCGCTCACCTTCCGCCGCATCGCCGCATCCGTGTCGTAGAGCTTGGTTTCCGCCTCGGTCAGGTCGAGGCGGGCCGGGGCACCGGCCCGGGTACCGATCTTGATCAGGTACTTGCCGCGCCCCGGGTGGCGCTGATTCGTGCCGTCCACGCCCGTGATGCTCGGCGCGGACCAGGAGGCCACGAGGCTCTGTTCCTCGGAGGTGAGCGGCCGTTGGGCGTTGACGCGCTCCAGCTCGCCCGCCGACAGCGCGCCCAGGATGAGCGAGTCGCAACGGTCCATCAGGCCCAGCGCCTTGGCCCGATCCTCCGGCGAGGGCAGCGACTCAGGGTCGCGGAGCGAGTGCGTGACGAAGATCGTCACCTCACCCTTGGACCGGTTGAGGCGGGTCATGCCGTCCATGGCCTCCACCATCCCCGGCCCGGCCCGCAGGGCCCGCCACATCTCATCGAGGGGCAGCACCAACGGGCGGTCCATCATGCCCAGCGCCCTGGCCGAGTCGATGGAGCCATACGCGTAGGACCAGGTGGCCAGCAGGCCGGAGGCCACCACCTGATCACCGGCCGTCAGGAGCGCGGACAGGTCCACGCTCAGGGCCGGGGCGTCCAGGTCGAGCGGCTGTGTGGTCGGGCCGTCGAAGAGGCCAGCCAAAGGGCCCTGGCACAGGTTCTCCAGCGCCAACGTGACCTCTCGGACCAACGTCCGGTAGTCGTCCACGTTGTCCACGAGGAGCTTGTTCCACAGCTCTTTGGGGCCCTCCCGCAAGACCCGCACCACGTCCGGGATCACCGGATCATCGGCCAGGGCCTCACTGACCCGTTCCACCGCAGCGGCCACCACGTTGGCCTCGGGGGCCGTGGCCCGCCGGCCGAGGCCGTGCGGGGTGGCGAGGAGCGCGTGGAGCAGGTCCGAGCGCCGTCCGTTGATCTCCGCCAGCAGGACCCTTTGCCGATCTTCGGGCATCGTGTGCAGCCGGCGCCGCAGGGGCCCGGAGTCCAGCGGGTTGAGGCGGTCGAGGCCCCGGCCGATGCGGACGACCTGGCCGCCGAGCCCCCGCACCAGGGGCGCGTACTCGCCCTTGACGTCGCCCGGGACCACGATCATGGAGCCGTACGAGGAGTACACCAGCGAAATCCGCTTGGTGATCGCGGACTTTCCGGCGCCAGGCTGAGCCATGATCCACACGCCGGGGTTCTGGACGAGGCGCCCCACCCAGCCTTGCGGGTCGAAGCACACCATTTCGCGGGTGAGGAGGTCGACGCCGACCGGCACGCCCTCGGGAGGCAGCGGAGCCCCCAGGACGAAGGGGAACAGGCCGCCGACCTCGGTTGTGCTGCCGAGGTAGACCGCGCCACGGTCGACGTGAGGGCTCCGCCCGGACCCGGCCCCGCGCCAGCCTCGGCGCGGAGCCACCACCTTCCCGTTCAGCCGCCAAGCGGTAGGCTCCGCCCCGGCGGTCCCGGCTTCCTCATAAAGCCGGGACCGCTGTGCGTCCTGCGCCGGACGGTTCTTTCGCCTTCTCATCAGTTCCTTTCTGGGGTCAGGTCAGGCGAGCGGGTGCACGCCGACCGGCAGGCCCGCCACGAACGCGGCGGACTGGCCGCCGTAGGCGTACCGGAACCGCAGGCCACCGGCCCGCTTCGCGATCTGCTCAACTTCCCGCGTAGCGGCGGTGAGGTCTGCCGGATTCGTCACGGTCGTGGTGATGTAGATCGTCCACTGTGCGAGGCCGGCGCCGTACGCTTCTTGTTCCGCGGTACGGTCGGCGGCCGCCGCGTCGGCCCGCTCGCGGCGGGTGGTGGTGCGCTGTGAGCGACGGCGCCACTCCTCACGCGCGTCGGAGGCGTTCAGCTCGCGTTCCACCACGGCGGCCGCTTCCTCGGTCGGCAGGACGCGGTACCCGATGGTGATCCGCCGCACGAAGCGCCCCGGCGCCATCAGCGGCAACAGCACGTCGTACGTCACCGGCTTGCGCGGAGCCTCCCGCAGCACCCACGAGACGGACATGGCACCGTCGTGGCGGTAGTCGGTCCATCCTTCCTCGGCGGCCGCCGGCCCCGCCTCATCCCAGGTCAGCGCGTCCCAGTCCTTTTCGGAGGCGTCCGCGTCCTCGGGACTGAAGGCGCCCCGGACGAGGCGGATGATGTCCGTGTCCGTGGCCCGCCGGAGCACGTCCGCCCCAACTCCGGTCAGGTCAACGCCATCGAGGCGCCGCAGTGCCTCGGCCGCCGCCTCTTCCGGGGAGTCGGGGCGGTCGACCGCCCGGCCCGGCGAGGTCACGAGGGTGAGCCAGGCCATGAGCGAAGCACTGGCACGCGGGGAGGTCTTGACGAGCTCGTTCACCGTCGCCTTGGCCAGGTCCGGCGCCCTGTCGTCGACCCGCCCCCGCACGTGATCGCCCAGGGCCGCACCGGACGCCGGGGTGATCTGAAGTGTGACCGTGGCCGCGTCCACGCTGTCCTCATTGGCGAGCGAGGCCAGCGTGTCCCCCCAGCTCGCCACGTTGGCGTTCACCTGCTGACGGTTGGCCAGCAGCGCACCGCCCGGCGACAGCAGCAGCGTTGACGCCATCTGCCCGGTTGCCTGATTCCACACCAGCCCGGCCCGCCCCGCGCTGGAGTCCTCCACCCGCAGGAGCTTGGTCGGTGCCAGCACGCCGGGCAGGTCGAGGGCCTTGGGGTGGGGCAGGTACAGACCCCGGTAGCTGGTCTCTCCCCGCCAGGCCGCCCACTGCCAGCGCGCCCGGCCCACAGCCAGGTCCAGCAGCGGCATCCCGTGCCGCTGCCAGCAGGCCAGCACGATGACCACCAGGGCGAGCGGCACCGACCCCAGGAGGGTGCGCAGTCCCGCGACGTTGGCGAAGAAGATGGGCACGAGGATGCTCACGACGACGACCAGCGTCTGTTTGCCGTTGAGCAGGCCGATCCCGAGGGAGCGGGACCGGCGCCACCCGCCGTACAGGCGGGCAGACTGTTCCGTGGTTGACATGGCTTACTGCCCTCCGTTGTTCTGGCCCGGACCGGGCCCGTTGTTCCCGGCCTCGGCCGCGCGGACGGCGATCGTCACGTTGCCGCCACCGGCCGAGTTGTTCGCGGCACCGGCAGACGAGCCGCCCCCACTCGCGCCGGCACCGGCAGACGGGCCGCCGTCCTGGCCCTGGCCCTGGCCGTCGCGGCCGCCCCCGGATTGCTTGCCGGGGCCGCCCTGTTGCTGCGGAATGCCGCCGTCCTGGCCGCCCATGGTGCGGCCAGCCCCATCCACGCCCGCCTTGGCCGCCTGTGCGGCCGCCATGGCGGGGTGGGCTCCGGCAGCAGCCCCACCGGCAGCGCCGCCAGCGGCTCCGGCCTTGGCCATGGCCTGTGCGTGCTGGACAGCGGACGTCGAGGAGCCCCCGCCGTCGCCCTTCCCGCCCCCGCTCATCAGCCCCATCAGGCCGCCGGCCCCCGCCAGAGCGCCGGAGAAACCGCCGCTCGTAGCCCCGGCCACTGCCGCGCCCAGCGGCGCGAACAGCGCCATCAGGTGCTTCAGCGCGAAGACGGACAGGACCAGGGTCACGACGCCCCGGAACCAGTCCACGAAGTCGTTGCCGTTGGCGAGCTCAACGAACCCGGCCGAGATGATCAGCGCGGCCGCCGGCTTGTAGACGATCACGACGCCGATACTCGTGTAGATCCTCGGGAGCCATTGCTTTGTCTTCTCTCCGCCGATCTGTCCCGCGCCCGCGATCGGCAGCATCAGGGCCTGAATCGGGATTGCCGCCTGCCGGAGGAAGTTCAAAAGGAATTGAACGCCGCCGATCAGGAAGACAATGCACGCCATGACCAGAAGGCCCATGGGATTGAAGGCCTGCGGCAGGAGCATGGCCACCACGCGCCCGGTCAGCTTGGCATCCCCGTGGAACGCCACATTGATGATTGCCTGCGTGAGCTGATCCGAGGCGACGAGCAGAGAGTCAATGACGGTGACGCCCAGCACGCACACCAGAACATTGATGACCAGGCCCTGTAGCGCGTCAGCCAGTGGCTTTCCCTTGCGCTGGATCATGGCCCGGATGCCTTGCATCATCACCAGAAGGATGGCGATCATTTCGCCGACGCCCAGCATCAGGGCTTGCAGGGAGAATGTGACTGTTGAGCCGTCAGGTAGCTTGCCCGTTTGGGAATCCGTGACCCCGGAGTCCTTTACCTGGATGCTCGGAGTCGTCAGCCACCAGGTAAGCCCGGTTTTGAGCATCTGGGCTACGAATTCGCCCATGCCGTCAGCCATGGGTTTGACGATGGTGTTTGACAAGGCATCTGACACTGCCTTCTTGGCCGCCGGCGCGACGATCTTTCCGGCGACGCAGGCGGCGCCTCCGGCAGAGCCGAGAACCGGAGTCAGAACGATGTTGCAGGCCGTGTTCCACCAACTGATGCCGCCGGAGGGTAGCCGTTCGGGAGCGGACGCCGGCACGGCGGCCGCCACGGTGGCGGGAGGTGCCGCCATGGCCGGGGTAGCCGCAGGCAGCAGCAGCGCCAGGACCACGGCGACGAACAGGCCGCGCAAGGCTTTCATCGGGTGTCGCCTTCCTGAATCGCGGACCAGCCAGCGGTGTTGAAACCGGCAGTGCCGAGGTCGGACGCGTCGGGACTGGTCTGCGGGGCGCCCGTCTTCGAGTGCCAGTCGTTCGCGGTCCATACGTAGGTGTTCGTGGTGGCGATGAGCTGCGTTGTTTCCGCCGTGCCGCTGCCGGGGGTGTAGACGACCCGGGCGAGGACGGACACCTTCACCTCGTCGGCGGTGGCCGCCGTGAACTGCACCCCGATGACGAACACGTTCATGTGGGCACCCGAGGGGAGGGCGCCGGTTCCGGGAGCGCCCGCGCTCAGCCGCGAGTTGGTGGTGGACTTCCGCGCCTCTTCCTTTACCGTGGCTGCCTCGGAGGGCACGGTGTACACGCCGGCGGCCGTCGCAGCGGCGTCCGGGTCCCAGCTCCAGCCGTAGCGGACACTGGCCACGGCCGCAGCGGCCGCACCCTCGGGGGTGTGCCCGAACTGGACGGGCAACCCGTCCTTCTTGCCCTTGCCGGAGGGCAGGACCACCCACTTCTCAGGCGCGACGTATCCGCCGTCCGAGGAAGCGGTGGGCAGCGGCGAGGCCGAGGACGAGGGCACCGCCGACGAGGACGGGCCCGGGGCAGCGGACGGGGAACCGCCGCTGTTGGCCACCAGGACGACCACCACGGCCGCCAGGACCACGATCACGCCGCCGGCGGCGAACAGCAGCCGGCGCATACGCCGGGTCGCCGCGCGTTGCAGGTCGAGGGTCATCGGATCAGCCGCCCATCAGCGCGGTGACGATGCTCACCGAGAGCGTCACCACCGAGCCGCCCGCAATGACCCAGACCAGGCCGCCAGCGCCCTCGGCCGAGAGGTGGGAGCGGTTGCGGCGGCCGACCATCATCATGATTCCGCAGGCGATGAAACCCATCACGCCAGCGAACATGCCGATGTACTTCCCCCACGAGATCCAGTCGGAGAAGGTCTTACCCATCCCGGGGGGAGCCTGGGGGCCCGGGTTGGGGAGGCTGTCCGCCAGGACCGTCAGGTGGTGCGGATCGAACACGAGGTTTCCCTTCATCAGTCGGAGAAGCCGAGGGAGGCCCGCAACTCTCGGCCGGCCTTGGACACCGGAGTGTCCGTCAGGGCCTCGGCTGGGTCATCGACCAGCCGAAGCCGGTAGAGGTACGGCACGTGGGCGATGCCCAACGTGCGCGGGGCCACGGTCCGCAGCCGGTAGCGGACAGGCAGCGGAGGCCGCAGCGGGGCGTCACGGATGACCACCAGCCACGGCCTCGGGATGCTCGGGTGCCAGCGGTTCAAGAGGTCTTGAGTCCTGTGCAACCCATAAGCGGTTGAGCGTGTCACCACAACTGGGATGTAGTTGTGGGGCAGATGTTGCCCAGGGGACAACTCCACCGCCCAGCCCTGGCCTTGCGGGTCGAGCAGACGCACGACCGTGGACATTCCCGCCCCTCCGTGCGCCCCCAACACGGCGAGCCCGTGTTTGGGAGCGGTCGGGGAGGCGGGAGTTCGACGCTTCATCACATCCCCCTAGTGACTTGCAGAATACGGAACTTCACTGAGAGGCTAACATGAGTTACGTCTAAAGCCTACTTATAAAAGTTGGGATCGATGAGCCCAAAGCCCCCCGGAGTCTTCCGGCCCTCCGTGCTCGCAGACCTGCGGCAACGGGCCCAACTCAGCCGCACAGAACTGGCGTTGCTCGCCGGGGTCAGCCCCGAGACCGTGCGCGCGGCCGAGACCGGGAAGCACTGCCCCTCGGCCCGGGTGCTCCGCGCCCTGGCCGAGGCCCTGGCCGTCCCCGTCGACCGGCTCAGTCCGGTCGGGAAGGCGACGCCGACGCTCAAGCAGCTACGGCGCCGTACCGGACAGACGCAGAAGCAGACCGCCGAGGCCATCGGCGTAAGCGGCCAGATGGTCAGCCGAGTTGAAGCCGGGGTGTACGGGGTGCGCGACCCCGTTCGATGGGCAGCCGGCTACCAGGTCAGCCCCGCAGAGTGGACAGCCGCGTGGGAGGCCGGCAAGCAAGCACGGCGCAAGGAGATCAAGGCAGGGAAGCACGGACGAAGGGGAGGGACCGCGTGTCAACCAAGCTCGCAGCCGGGGCCGTCGCAGGAGTCGCGGGGCTGATACTGGCGAGCGTGATCGGTACCGCGGCCGTCGGGGGTACGTCCGCCTCGGCCGCCAACACGACCGGCATCAAGGCCGGGAAGGTCCCCGCGGACTTCCTCCCATGGGTGATGAAGGCCGGCGCCCTGTGCGACGGCGAGTCGCCCGCGCTCATCGCCGCCCAGATCTCCCAAGAGTCCAACTTCAACGCCGCCGCCGTGGGGCCGGAGACCAGTTCCGGCACGGCAAAGGGTGCGGCCCAGTTCGTTGATGCCTCATGGGGGACGTGGGGACGCGACGACGACGGCAGCGGTACCGCCTCCCCCTACGACATAGGCGACGCGGTGATGGCCCAGGGCCGGTACATGTGCGCCCTCGTCAAGCGAGCCAAGGACAGCGGATACCCGGGCGGCGCCATATCCCTGGCCCTGGCCGGCTACAACGCCGGGTGGGGACGCGTCGACCAGTACCAGGGAGTGCCGCCGGAGTCGTTCGCCGGGGGCCAGACCTACAACTACGTGCGCGACATCATCGCTAAGGCCGCCGAGTGGGTGGACGACGTGCCGGCCGTCGCGGGCACCGGCTCCGGCGCCGACGCCGCCAGGAAGGCCGCCACGTACCTAGGGACGCCGTACGTCTACGGAGGCGGAACCCCCGAAGGGCCGTCGACCGGCTTCTGTTCCGGCAACACCGGGTACCTGAACGGGGTCTGCTTCGCGGCGAGTCACCAGGGATTCGACTGCTCCAGCCTGACGGAAAACGCGTGGTGGTCGACAACTCACCTTCCCCGCACCGCCGCCGACCAGTACACCGCGACCGCCTCACACCCCGTCAGCATGGACTCGCTGCAAGTCGGAGACCTCATTTTCTGGTCCCACACCGGCAGCGGCAGCGACGCGTACCACGTCGCCATGTACTACGGAGACGGCAAGATCATCGAGGCCCCCAGAACCGGCAAGAACGTGCAGATAGTCAAGCTCTACCGATCAGGTGGGTTGGTCGGCGCCACCCGACCCGCTTAGCGTGCACACGCTAAACACCTCTGGCAGAGGTGCCACCTCTGTTATATATGGTGCCTGAGCAGGGAAGAGGCCCCACGCCCCGCAGGGTGTAGGGCCTCAGCCGTAAAGGGAAGACGTTGATCAGGCTGCCGAGCTGTCCACGTACACCGCCGGCTCGCCCGGGGCGTTCAACGCCTCGGCCAGCGTCGCCCAGTCGTCCACCAGCGGAGGCAGGATTGCCCAGCCGCCCACTGGCACCACGACCGGCGCCCCGTCCGCTTCGTTCGCGCCCGCCGTTGCCCCGGCCGCGCTGTCGCCTACGCTCATGGCAGATCCTCCGTAAGGGATCGAGGCCCAGGAGCCGGCGCCCACCGCCGCCCAGGGCCGAACTGTGAGGGGTCGGGTACCAGCCCGGCCCCTCTCTTGTTGCTGTCGACTCTAACACCTCTGTTTCATCTAACAGAGGTGTTAGAGTGAGCATGCCTTACGGAGGTGCCACAGGCGCCGGATGTGGGACATCTGCCACCTCTGCTAGCTACCGTGTTGCTGGCGGAGGTGCCGTATCTGCCGTATCCGACAGTTCAAACAGAGGTGCCACCTACGGCAGATGAAACAGAGGTGGCACAGGCGGCACATCAGACAGAGGTAAGGGAGGTGGCAAAGATGCAGGCAGCAGCCCGGCCCGAGATGACACGGATCGTCGCCATCTGCAATCAGAAGGGTGGCGTGGGGAAGACGACGACCACCATCAACCTGGCGGCCACGCTCGGAGAGCACGGCCGCCGGGTGTGCATGGTCGACTGTGACCCGCAGAAGTCGGCATCCTCGGCGTGGGCCCGGCAGGCCATCAAGCGGGGGAAGGATCTCCCGTTTGACTACACGTACGAGGTCGAGCGGGACAAGCTCCAGAAGCTCCGCAAGCGCGGGTATGACGATGTCCTCGTGGACACGCCCGGGTCGCTGGAGAACGAGGAGCTACAGCGCTGGATCATCGAGGAACTGGCCGACGAGCACATTGTTCCGATGGAGGCCGCGTATCTCTCGTTCGACCCCACGGAGAAGTTCCTCAAGGCGTACGTCCTGGAGACCGGCAAGCCGTACCGGCTGCTGATGTCACGAACCCACCCCAGCAAGCCGGGCCGGGTCGATGAGACCAAGGCGTGGGCCTCCAAGAGGGGGTTCGCTCACTTCACGACGTACGTGCGCACGTACGACGCGCACGAGGCGGCGCCGGCGGCCGGGTTGGTGGTCACCCAGTACACCCGGGCCAACAGCGGCCGTTTCTTCGAGAACGCAATGAACGACTTCAAGGGCGTTGCCCTTGAGTACCTGAGCAAGACGGGGGCGTAAGCGACCATGGCCCGGGTCAACCTGGACGAGACCGACAGCCCGGACGAGCTGGACGAGCCGGAAGCGACGAGCGGCAGGAAGCCGCCGACGCCCCCGGAGACCGAGAAGCCGGAGGCGAAGAAGACGCCGGCCGCCGCGCCCGTGCCCCGTGGGCAGGTCGCGGGCAAGGAGAAGCTACAGCCGTACATCACCAAGGACGTGGCCGAGGCGGCCCGGGATGCCGTGGTGTGGACGACGCCGCATGAAGGCGGCTATCAGTCGCTATCCGAGCTGATCGAAGACGCGATCAAGGAGAAGGTGGCGAAGCTCCAACGGAAATACAACAACGGGGAGCCCTTCCCGCCCAGGCCCCGCAAGGAGATCAGGACCGGACGGCCGCCGAGGAGATAACACCTCTGCCAGAGGTGCGGCATGTGCCACCTCTGGCACCCCTGCCACAGGGAAACGACCCGGCCCCAGGAACGCCCAACCTTCCAAGAAGCGCGCTCCCAGGGCCACCCGCACAGGAGAGGACCCCCATGCAGTACCACCAGGGTAGGGCCACGGAAGTGGACGAGGCACCTGCCGATCCCGCCACGCCGAGGATTGAACTCACCAGAACCCACCGGGTACTCATCGGCGTGGTGATCGCCGGCGCCGTCGTGATCGCGGCAATTGGCTTTGCCGGTTCCTACGCGGCAGTGCGCCAGCTCGCGCTACACAAAGGCTTCGGCTGGTTCGCCAACGTCTTTCCGGTCGGGATTGACGCTGGCATCGTCGTCCTCCTGGCCCTCGATCTGCTCTTGACGTGGCTCCGCATCCCGTTCCCGCTTCTGCGGCAGACGGCATGGCTGCTCACCGCCGCCACCATCGCGTTCAACGCGGCGTCCGCTACCGATCCCCTCGGCGTCGGGATGCACGCGGTGATCCCGATCCTGTTCGTGGTCAGCGTCGAGGCCGCCCGCCATGCTGTCGGCCGGATTGCCGACATCACCGCCGACCGGCACATGGAGTCCGTGCGGATCACACGGTGGCTACTCGCTCCCCTTCCCACCTTCCTTCTATGGCGCCGGATGAAGTTGTGGGAGCTGAGGAGCTATGACCAGGTGGTCAGGCTCGAACAGGCCCGCATGGTGTACCGGGCCCGGCTCCGCGCCCGGTTCGGCCGAGGGTGGCGACGCAAGGCGCCCGTGGAGTTCGTGATGCCGCTCAGGCTCGCGCGATACGGGGTTGCCCTTGACCCCGAACAGCTCGCTGAACAGCTCGCCGAGGTGGACGCTCAGCCCATCCAGCCGACGCCCGATATCCACGCCGGTCACACCAGGCGGCATGAAGTCGAGGCCGGATCTCCGGTGAGTGGATACACCGACGAGTCGACGTATCCACTCACGGCCGGCGGACGGTTCCCGACGCCGGAGACCTCCGGAACCCCGCACTCGGCCGGAGACGCCGAGGGCGGCGAATCTCTGCAAGACGGCGCCGCATCGCCGTTGCCTCACCAGGTGGATACCTACAACGAGCCCGGGGCCGCCAGCCGAGAGGCAGTCATGGCCGATCGCTCCCGACAGCCGGCCGACACCATCCACGTGCGCATCCCTGCCCAGCAGGACACCGACGAGGACCCGGACGAGGCCGAGGATGCCGAGGTCATCGACCTCACCACGATGCCCGGCGTCGAGGCCGTGCGGCTCGCGTACGAACGGCTCAGCGCCGAGGAGCGCAAGCAGTCGGACAGGCAGAAGGCTACAAAGATCGCTGATATGACGGGACTCGCGTACAACACCGTGCGCCGGTACCTATCCGACCTCCGCAAGGCCCAGCGCGACGAGGTATCCAGCGCGGCTCCTCAGGTGGCACCTGTACCCGAGCCCGAGGGCGGATGGGCGATCCTTCCCCCGGACGGTGGGGGAGAAGAAGCCCGCCCCGCGACGGACCAAGATCCAGAAGTATCCACCGAGGAAGACGACCAGACCGAGGCGGCGACGATCACGCGCTAACACGCCAAAGGGATGGATAAAACAGAGGTGCCACCTCCGCCAGAGGTGGCACCTCTGTTGGTTGTGGCACCTCCGGTAGAGGTGTTTAGCGTGCACACGCTAACTGGCAGATCGAGGCCAGACAGAGGCGCCCGATTCCCTACGAAGGGGAGTCGGGCGCCGGCATGCGGGAACCGCTCAGAGGGCGGTAATGATCTCCTCGGCGGTCTTGGTCAACAGCGCAGCAGACGCGTTCGTGTCGTGGCTGAGGAGCATCGACCGGCGCGGCAGCCGGGCAAGGTGCTCGGTGAGGGCCTGCGTGCCGGTCGCGGTGGTGGGGGTCAGGCCGAAGATGTCGGGGTAGCGGTCTTCGGTCTTCTGGTCGAACACATCCGCGTCGGTGAGCGTCCGCCCGTTCTCCACGAGAGCCGGGACCGCGTCAGGGCTCATGGTCGGGAAGAGGAGCCCGGCCGCGCGGGCTTCGGTGGCCAGGGTGAGGCCGAGCCACGAGGCGAGCTGATCGGGGAAGAACTGGGGCTTCAGTTCCTTGCCTGTCGCGCGCCACAGAGGCTCGCGGCGGCCGTCCATGAGGGCCTGTGTCACCGTGGGGTGCTGGGTGGGGTGGAGCTGTTCGCCGGCGAGCACCCTTTCCCGTACCTGGTCGTACAGGCCGGTCGCATCGAGCAGGCCAAGGCCGAGCGCGGCGGCGGACGGCCACGGCAGCACCCGTACCCGGCCGTCGGGCTCCGGGCGGACGAAAACGCGGTCATTGGCCAGCAGACCCCACCCGCCCAGGGCGAGGAGAAGCCCGGTCGTGGTCTTGCCCGCGCCCTTGTCGCCCAGGGTCAGGACAGCATCCCCGTTGTGGGTGGCGGCGGAGGCGTGCAGGACGGTCCAGCCGTCGGCGAGGAGCTGCCCGCGGACGAGTTCGCGGGCGAGGCGGGCGGCGGCGACGGCGACCGGTTCGGGTTCGTCGCCGACGATGACCAGGCGGCGGCCGTTGGCCTGGTAGCCGATCCGCTCGCCGGGCTGCACGGCGTAGGTGATGCCGTCCGCGTGGGCAACGAGGGTGCGGGCGTTCGCGTAGGTGGTCTCTTCGTGGCCGCAGTCCGTGACGAGGGCGGTGATGTCGTCCACGCGGCCCGGGTCGACGTCGGCGAGGACCAGGCCGCCGCCGTCGGTGAGGGAGCCGGGGCCCGGGGCGCCGACGGCAGCGGCGTTCCACCAGGGGCCGAAGTAGCGGGCGGACCAGTCGGTGACCGCCGCCGTCTGGCTGGCGACCGTGACGGTTGCGGTGTCGGCATGGATGCGAGTTGCGGTCAGAGACACGTACGGGCTCCTAGTTCGTGGTGGCTGATCTGGCTGTAGGTGGCTTGGAGTTTGGTGCGGGCGGTGAGCAGGCCCGCTGTCTCGTGCGGGTCCAGCGTCAGAGGCTGAACGCTCGGGCGACCGGCGCGGATGTGCAACCGGATTCCGAGCCACACACCCCCGCGGTTGACGGACAGGACATCGGTTCCGTCCTCGACGTCCAGGAGCTTGCGCAGGGCGGACAGAACCGCGGCGGACGGGCCGTGCCGGGTGCGGCCGATGCCGGCGTTGATCCGGCGCGGCCGGTCGGCGAGTTCGGCACGGATCAGCTCCAGGGGCACAGTGCACGGGGCGCCGTGAACGGTGGTGGTCGAGGCACAGATGACCGCGCCGTCTCCGTGTTCGCCGATCACATAGCCGTCCACGGCCGAGACGGGCACGCGGTGATGGGCGGCGAGGGCGGCACGGTAGCGGGCGGTGTCGGTCGCCGATCCGATCCCGTACGTGGGGGCTCCGCTGATCGTGGCGAAGAGCCGTGAGAGGACGTCCACGGGGTTGGTGACCATGACGACGGGGCGCGTGTAGCCGGTGAGGGTGCGGCCGAGTTCGGCGATCAGCGGGGCGTTCGCGTCGAGTCCGGCCATGCGCACGTTGCGGGTGGCGGTGTTGGTGAACGTGGCCCGGGGGCAGATCACCACGGCGTCCGCCTGGTCCAGTTCGGCGACGGTGGCCGACTGTGCGCGGGTGCCGGCGCGGACGACGTGGGCCATGTCGTCCAGATCAGCGACCAGACCAGCGGCGCTCTCGGCCGTGCGGGAGGCGATCAGCAGCCGGTTGCACCAGGGCTCGCCGACGAGGAGCGCGGCGACGGTCTGACCGACCGCGCCGGCGCCGACGATGCCGACCGTGTGGCCGGTCACTGAGCCGCCGCCCGGGTCACGGTCCGCAGGGCGATCAGCCACGCGGTATCGGGGACGGTTCCGGCCGCGAGGGTGGCGCTCACCAGGTCCAGCAGCGTGCACAGGGCCTCTGTCCGGTCGATGACGGCTTGGGCGTGCTCGGGCAGCGGCAGCGTGGCGGGGGCGCTGAGGTAGGTGGAGAGGATGTTCACCGTGTCCATCAGCCACGTCACGAGTAGTCGGCGCAGCCACAGGCCGCGCATGGGGCCGCGCAGGGGGCGCGTCTGCTCGGCCACGAACGCGGCGATCCCGTCCACCACGGTCGCGGCAGGGCCGTCCAGGTGCGGGGCGGTGATCAGCGCGAGGAACGTGCGGGAGACGAGTTTGGCGGTGTCGTGGTGCGCGGGTCCGCGCGCTAGGCCGGGGTCGATGAACACCGGCGCCTCTGTGGGGCCGTCGGGCCACAGGATGTGTTCCGGCTTCAAGTCGCCGTAGACGATCACCGTGGAGCCGATCGGCGGAGTGAGGCGGAGTTTCAGCAGCCGGGCCACGACCATGCCGACCACCGCGGCGACGCCTTGCCGGGAGCGCTCGTCGAGCCGGTCAACACCGAGACGGCTGATGTAGAGGCGGCCGGACACACCGTTGAACTTCCGGCGGAACGTGCCGTCGATGCTGCGCTCGGGGATCGCCGCGGAGTCGACCTGAGCGGCCACCTGCGGGCGTTGAAGAGCCTCAAGAGCGGTCACGGCAGTGGTGAGCAAGTCTCCGGTCCGTGCCGGGTCTTTGGCGATCAGGTCGGCGAGGGTCGGGCCCGTTACGGGCTCCGTGAACAGCACCCCGGCCGCGTAGCCGGCGCACCGGCCGACCCGGACCCCGGCCGCGTCCAGGGCGCGGAGTTGCGCGGCTTCCCGCGCGAGCAGCGAGCCGGGAGAAGTGGCGTAGGCGGCCTGCGCCGCACGGACCCTGTCATGGTCACCGGCCACACCGCGCAGCACGGAGACGAGGGACAGGCCAAGGATCGAGTCCTTCGCGAACACGTTCCGGCCGCCGATGCTGGCGCGGTGCACGTAGCCGGTGACCGAGGGGACGTGATCGCCGAGCGTCAGCGGCTCGCCGGGCCACAGGGCGCCTGCGGCGCGGTGGATGCGGTCGGCGCTGAGCGCGAACAGGTCGGCGGTCTGCGGTAAGACGGTGTCGCTCAAAGGTGTCTCCTTGGTGGTCAGCGGTAGGGCGACGAGGGACGTAGGGGTCCCGTCGCCGGGGATCAGGGGAGCCGCGGCCGTTCGCCGGTCCGGTCCGTGTGGGGGGCGGACCGGTCCGGGAGCGCATCCGCCGACGGACGGTCCGGCTGGACCGTGGCCGGAACGCCGGCGCGAGCTGTCTGCACCTGCGCCGCCGTCAGGGCGAGCCCCGCCATGACCGAGCCGAGTAACACGGCCCCGGCGGTGTGGCCGTCCTCGGACGGCATCCGATGACGGCCGCTCACTCGGACTCCCACGTGCCGCGCCGGGCGACGAGTTCGACGGTTGCCCACTGCGCGGGCCACTGGTCATCGAGGCCGCAGCCGTACTGCGGGCGCAGGATCGGCGTACCGCCGCGAACGTCCGTGAGGACACCCACGCGGGATCGTTCGGTGTCGCGTACCAGGTCACCGACCCCGGCGCAGTGCTCTGCGGTCACTGGGACACCTCCGTGCCGGTCGTATCCCGCGTCCGCCGCCGACGACGGCGGTTGATCGCGTCGATAGCCGCAGCCGAACCCTCGCCGTCATCGACCCGTTCCCGGTAGTCCCGCCAGTCCGCAGGCGTCCAGGCGTCCAGCGCGGCCGGGAACGTGTCGTCGTCACGAGTCACGGCGTCACCGCCGGGACGCCGTACATCGCCGCGCACGGATCGCATGCGTACAGGTCACCAACCGGGTATCGAGGTGACGCGGTCCCGGCGCACCAGGCGCACGACGTACCCGCGCGCTGCCGGTCCGTCAGCCGGTCGCGGTTGATGGCGGGAGCGTCCACCAGTCCCGGCGGCATGGGGTGTGGGTTTGTGCTGCGCGTCGTCATGTCTCTTGCCTCGCGCTCACGTCAGGGTTCGATGCCCCGCCCGTGCCCCTCGGGGGACGGGGGCACGAGCGGAGCCGTACACACCAGCTAACCCACAGTCACCGCGCCGCGGGCATGACGAAATCGCTCGGAATGCCTGCACGGGTACTGACGAATTGACTTGTCCTTTACCGTCCGTGGCGGTCCGTACCGCCTACCGTGAGCGCATGGCGGAGACCAGAAACGAGCCCCTAGCCGCCTGGATTGATCGTCACGGCATGTCGATCGAGGAGTTGGTCGACGCCGTGAACGACGCCATCCACGACTTCACCGGCCGCCAGGGCACTACGTCTGAGCGGACCGGGTACCGGTGGCTGGCCGGCAAGAGCCGGTGGCCCCAGGAGCGCCAACGCATCGCGCTCGAACGGGTCACCGGCCTGGCCGCCACTGACCTAGGGTTCGTGCCTCGGGGGAATCCCAAGACCACGCCATTACCCCCAGCAGCATTACCGGAGGACCCTTCAGTGCACCGCCGCCGGTTCGTCGGCGCGGCCACCGGCGCCGCCGCCGCCGTCGCCGCACCGCTCATCGCCTCCCCGAACTCCCGCCCGCAGCACGTTGGTACCTCCGACGTCATCCGGCTACGGGACAGCGTGGAAACCCTCGTCCAGCTCGACGCCGCGCGGGGCGGACACACCGCCCTGGAACGTGCAGCCCTTGCCGGGGCCGACGAGGCCCTGAGTCTCCAACACCACTCCGCCACGCAGCGGGTACGCCAACGCCTGTACGCCGTTGCATCCGACTTCGTCTCGACCGCGGCATGGTCGATGATCGACGCCGGGCAGCTCGACGCCGCCGGCAAGCACCTTGACCGCGCACTGACCCTCGCAGGGATGTCCCAGGACCCGGACATGTCCATGCAGGTCTGGAACCTGCGGGCCATGCTCGCCCGTCAGCGCGACGACTACGGCGAAGCCATCGCCGCCGCACAGGCCATGCAGACGACGACCATTGCCCGTCGCTCACCTCTGCACGCGTCCCTCGCGCACGCCCGGACCGCAATCAGCCTCGCGTACGTCAGAGACCGACGGTCAGCGGCCCTGCGTTCCCTCGGCCGCGCCGAAGACGCCCTAGGCAAGGCCGACTTGGCAGACCCGCGCCCGACCTGGATCACCTTCTACGGGCCCGCTGAGCTGTACTCGCTCACCGCCATCGTGCGGGACGTCGTCGGCGATCCGGCGGAGGCTGAGGCCGCCTCGCACCGGGCCCTCGGCGCACTGCCGCACAGCTACCGGCGCAACCGCGGGCACACCACCGCGCGCCTCGCCCTTGCCCAGCTCCACCAAGGCGACGTCGAGCAGGCATGCGCCACCAGCGCGGACGTGTTCGAGATCATGGCTGGTGACCCGCTCCCCGGCCGCATGCGCCACCTCCTGGGCGACTTCCATCGCGACCTGATCACCCTTGCGCCTCCGCGCGTCGCGCACGAGTGGACCGACCGCTACCGGACCGAATGGAGCACCCCCGCATGACCACGGCGACTGTCGAACTCCGTCACTACGGCCACGACGACCTTCCGGAGATCCGGCAAACCCTCCTTGATGTCCACGCCGACGCCTACGCCGACGACATGACCGAGTTCGACGAGCGGTTCCCGTGGTTCGTGGACCACTGGGGAGGCAATCCGGGTTTCGCGTGCGTCATCGGGTACGACGACGGCGAACCCGTGGGGTTCGCGTACGGTGCGCCGAGCACGCCGGGCCGCGAGTGGTGGCGTGAGCACCTGACCGAACCGCCGGCGGACGACTCCACGTTCAGCTTGTCTGAGCTGATGGTGCGGCCGAAGTGGCGCAAGACCGGCACCGCCGAGCGCCTACACGCGGCACTGATGGAGAGCAGGCCGGAAGCCCTGGCCGCGCTCCTGGTCGACCCCGACCATCCCAAGGTCCAGGCTCTCTACGAGACGTGGGAGTACCGGAAGATCGGCAACCGCCAGCCCTTCCCCGACAGCCCCAATTTCGCGGTGATGCTCCGCTATCTGCGCTGATCGACAGGACTGCGGCGGTCCGCTCCCACCCCGGCGGATCGCCGCCGAACGCCGTTGCCCCGTCCGCGAGTTGCTGCGGGCGGGGCAACGGCATACCGGACGAGGGTTACGCGCCCTTGGGGGGCCGGATGGTGGTCACCGTGATCACGGGCGGTTCGGTGGCGGGGCTCACCATGTAGGTGACCGCCAACGCGCCGAGCAGGCCGGTACGGTCGTCCTCCGCGCCGGCCGTGCGCGCCAGGGTCGGCCCACCGTACGGATCGGCGGCCAGCGCCTCCAGGTCCTCCAGGAGCGTGCCCAGGGTCGTGCCGGCGAGGAGCGCGCGCAGGGCCTCCCGCGACAGGGCACCGGGGGCGATGTTCGCCAGTCGCTCCGCGCCGTCCAGCTCGCGCAGGGCCTCCCGGGCAGCGTCCGTGAAGACCACCCGAAAGCGTCGCGTCACAGCATCCCCGCCAGCGCGGGGAACACGTCGCCGATCTCATGCGTGCCCGCCGTCCCGGACCGGACGGCGCCGGCCGCGGCATCCGCGCCCGCGTCGGTGGTCGTCTGTGCGACCGCCCCCCACTGCGCGACCAGCGCGAACAGATCCTCGGGGGCCGCGTCGTCCAAGGCCCGTTGGAAGCGGTCGCGCAGCTCAGGCGGCAGCGCGCGGCGAATCGTGCCGACCGTACGGGGCCGGTCGATCGGCCCCACGTGGCCGATGGGTTCAGCGGACATTGCGACCTCCGGTTTCGGGCCTCACCAGACTACGCGGGCGGACTCGCAGCGTCAGGCCCTCCGGCGGGGACCCTGGCCGTCACCCCTCCCGGCCGCCCGGCGGCCGCCAGGTCGCCAGGAACGCGGCCAGGGCCTCCCTCTGGCGGGTTTCCTCGGCCAGCACCTCACGCAGTCGCTCGCGGTCGATGTGGGGCCGGACCGCCGCCATGACCAGGCGCCGCAGGTCGGCCGGCTCCAGCGCCTCCACCTCCCATTGCACCGGGCGGGCCGGATCGAGCCCGTGCCGCTCGGCGAAGGCCGGCCACCGAGGATCAGTGCCCTTGCCCACCGCCGGCGGAAGTTCGTACCGGTTCACCTGGTCAACCGTGAGCGCCACCCGTTCCACTACCGTCCAGCAGCCCGCCGTACGGTCCACCCAATCCCGTTCGATCGATTCCCCGGAGGCGTCCAGGTCGCCGACGTAAAGCAACCGGGCCGGCCGGGGATCACGGGCCGCGCGCTCCCTCACCAGCGCGGCGTACGACTCCGAGGCGAAACCCCGCACCACCAGGACGGGAATGCCCAACGGCCCCAGCCAACCGGCGAGTTGCACCCTCAGCGTGTCCTTTTCCGCGCACACCCACAGGGCTTCCGTCTGGCCGGCCGTGCGGTCGAGGCGGAAGAAGTCGGGCACCGCTGCCAGCAGCTCGCCCACATCCGCGTACGCCGGCGGCTGGTGGATCTCCCGTAGCGCGTCCACCAGGTCCGGGAACCGCCCCTCGCGGCGAGCCCGCGCCAGGTGGGAGGAGAGGCGACGGTACATCGAGGCCCGGTTGGGCAGCGCTCCCGCCGAGATCAGCCGGTACCAGACCTGCCGGAGCGTAACCCCGCCGTCGTACTCGGCGACCACGACCCGAGCCCGTTCCTCCACCTCCGACCAGCGCACCCGCATACCGGTACTTGTACCGCGGCGAGGCCCGCCGGTACGGGAGCATGGCCCCATGACTGACGACAGGCGCCAAGTCCTCCCCAAGCCGGTCCCGCTCGACCCGCCTGCCCGCATCCTTGAGGATTGGGACGAGTTCAACGCGGCCGTCCACGCAGCGAAGGACGCCACTCACCGGTTCCACCCCGGACCTCAGAACCTTGATCATGGCATCGTCGAGGAGATGGTGACCGCCGCGCTCGCCGTGGCCGGGGTGTTCACCCCGCCCCCGGCACTGGCCAGCCTGGACCCGGAATGCTGCACCGCGCTGTGCCTCCCCTACGACGCTGAGCAGTTCGACGCCGAGATGTTCGGTGTGTGGCAGCAGTGCGGCGAAGATCCGGGACATGACGGCGATCACGAGGGCGATGTGGGGTGGGCGGACGGCCTGCCTGGCACTATGCCGGCCCGGCCCGTTGGAGACCGGGCGGGCCGCCATTGAGGCTCGGTTGATCAGCTGAGACCGCCGGCGTCGGGCTATCCCCCTCACACGTCGATTTGGCGTGTGCACGCTAACTGTCCCGAAAACGATCGGTTCTGGGACGCCGACCAGGTGGCGCCGGAACTCGCCGATATTCGTCCCGAAACCAGTCCCAAAACCTTCCTTGCTGAGGCGTAATTGGGATACGTTTTTGGGACACTTCTCAACGCTCTCCACCGGAAGGGCTCGGGATGTTCTGGACATCCAAGAAAAATCAGGCAAACGATCCCCTGACGAACGCGCGGCGCGCGGATGTTCGCAGGTATGGGCGGGCGAAGATGACGCAAGACGCCGTGATGTTGGCCGGGGTGCGGGAGGCGGCACTACGCGCAATCTGGCGGCTGGAACAGCCGGGCAGTCCCGGAGACGTCAACCCGCACACGAGCAGGATGACCCCGTACGCCCTTGCGTCCATGCTGACGTTCAGTGCGGACGGCTCCGAGATCCACCTTGGCGATGTTCTGGCCCGTCTGGAAATGATGATCTTCACGGGGACGCCCGAGCGTCGGGAGCCCCGCCGAGATTGGACGGTCTGGGAGCTGGAGCGCTTGGGCTTCACCGAATCGGCCCGCTACCTGGCGGATCGGCAGTTGATGGGGCCGCGATGAGTAGCGCCCCGGATGAGCTGACGCGGGCCGAGTTGATCGAGCGTCAGCCCTGCCCGCGATGCGAGGTGCCGGCCGGCTCGCCGTGCCGGACCCATACCGGGCTTGTCGCCTCCGTCTACCACACCGGCCGGTATGCGGGACTCCCCAAACTCCGGTCCGGCCCGGCGATCCGGATGCCCGCCGACCGCCGACCGGGGCAGCTCTGGCAGCCCGGACCGGCACCGGAGATCACGGAGGCCGTGGCCGAGCGGCCCGGCGACCGCATCGGGTACGCGAGGGCCAGCCGACGCGGCCAAGACCTCACGGCCCAGATGACCGCCCTCGGCGCGGCCGGGTGCGTGCGGATCTTTGACGAGGTGATCAGCACCCGGCAGCCGACCCGGCCCAAGTACGTACAGGCCCGGGACTCCCTCCGGACGAACGACATCCTCACCGTTCAGCGGCTAGACCGCCTCGGCCGCAACATGGTCGAGCTGATCGTGTCGGCACAGGACATCCAGCACCTCGGCAACCGGCTGGAGATCCTGAGCGGACCTCTCGCCGGCATCTACGATCCCCAGGGCCCCGGGAAGATCCTGTTCGTCGTGGTGGCCGTGTTCGCCGAGATCGAGCGCGAGTTCATCCACGAGAGGACCATGGACGGACTGGAGACCGCCCACGCGAAGGGTCGCCGGGGTGGTCGCCCCCGAGCCGTCAGCGCCGACCAGCTCGCCGCAGCACTCGCCCGCCGGGACCGTGAGGAGCCCGTGCCCGCCATCGCCGCAGCACTCGGCATCAAGCGGTCGACCCTGTATCGCGCCCTAGACGAGCACGACCAGGCCACAGCCATGGCAGCGCTCAAGGCTCCACAGCCCTAGCACCCCGCCCCCTAGCCCCGCGCACGGGAAGAGGCCCGCACGTGAGTGCGGGCCTCTTCCCGTGGTCTTTGGGCCCCCGCCCCTCCCGGGGGTTTGTGTACCGCAGGCCGAAAGACCCACGCTCGCCAGACGAGCGGGCGGAACGGAGCCCGGGAGGCTTCCCTTCCATCCAGGAGAACGAGCGGACGGCCCCGGCGTCACGCGCTCGCGGGCGGCCGGCTCGCCACCGTGGTGGTGCGCGGGCCGACGTGTCCCGAGTCGGATGCTCGAGGAACGCCGGCACCGCATCGGCGCCAGCTCGCCGCCGCCGGACAGCCGGCGAGCCTCGTGCATCTCTCCCGTTGGTTCGGCGGCCGCGGGTGTGTGGGTGGTGATGTGGGGGCTCTGCCCCCACGCCCCCGGCCACCA
>NZ_JBEYFS010000145.1:0-30856 GCF_040634475.1 Streptomyces sp. NPDC007095 | reverse complement strand
GCGGCGACCGCGCCCTGGACCAGCTGCTGCGCGCGGTGGCCGCGGCCACCTTCCGGCCCCTGCTGATCGCGGTCGCCGCCGTGACCGTACGGCTCGCCCCGGTACGCCGGCTGCCGCGCCCCGCGCGCCGGAGCGCGGGCGCCCGTACCAGCCTGTTCGTGCACTCCCTGGGACGGCGTGGACCGCCGCTCTCGGCCGCTGTCGCCTGAGCCATCGCTTCTGCGCGACAGCCCTTGAGCACCAGCAGTCCCCCATACGTATCCGCGTACGACGTGTGCGCGTCCCCCATGGAGATCACCAACATGAGCAAGCGGAACAGCCAGGCGGCGAAGACGGCGGCCAGGGAGAAGCTGCGCCTCGAGCGCGAGCGCCAGGCCAAGCGCGACAAGGTCAAGCGCCAGGCCATCGTGGCCGGCTCCATCGTCGCCGTCCTCGCGATAGCCGGCGGCGTCGGCTACGCGGTCGTGCAGAACAACAAGCCGAGCTACTGGGCGGGCCTGAAGGACGCCAAGGTCGTCGCCCCTGCCAACACCACGGGCACCAAGGGCACCACCGTCGTCATCGGCAAGAGCACCGCCAAGAAGACCCTCAAGATCTACGAGGACCCGCGCTGCCCGGTCTGCGCCCAGTTCGAGCAGACCGTCGGCTCGACCGTGAAGAAGGACATCGACGACGGCAAGTTCAAGTTCCAGTACGTCGGCGCCACGTTCATCGACGACAAGGACAACGGCCAGGGCTCCAAGAACGCGCTGAGCGCCCTGGGCGCCGCGCTGAACGTCAGCCCCGAGGCGTTCCTCGAGTACAAGACCGCGCTGTACTCGACGAAGTGGCACCCGGACGAGACGACCGACAAGTTCAAGGACGACGCCTACCTCCTCAAGGTCGCCGACACCGTTACCGCGCTGAAGGGCAACACCGCGTTCCAGAACGCGGTGAAGAAGGGCACCTACGACGCCTGGGCGATGGCCATGTCGAAGACCTTCGACGACAACAAGGAGGGTGTGACCGGCACCCCGGGCTTCGTCATGGACGGCAAGCAGCTCAACGGCGGCACCCCGCTGCTGACGGTGGCCGACTTCGACAAGGTGGTGGACGCGGCCCTCAAGGGCTGACGCCAACGGGGAATCCGGCCTCCGCATGAAGAGCGGGCGAACTTTCGAGGTTCGCCCGCTCTCGCGCATACCGATCAGTAACCTGTTCGGTCGTGACCAGTCGATACAGATCATCCGAGGCATCTCAGGGCCTCAACTCTCCCTCGCCCCGCCGCCGTACGGTCGTCAAGGCCGCGGCGGCGACCGCTGTCCTGGCCGGCCCGCTCGCCGCCGCGCTCCCGGCCCGCGCCGCCACGGACACTCCCGCCTTCCTGCACGGTGTCGCCTCCGGCGACCCGCTGCCCGACGGTGTCCTGCTGTGGACCCGGGTGACGCCCGGCTCCGAGGCGATACCCGGCTCGGGGCTCGGCCCGGACACCGAGGTCAGCTGGATCGTCGCCACGGACAAGGCGCTGACGAACGTCGTCTCCAAGGGCTCCCTCACCGCGACCGCCGCCTCCGACCACACCGTGAAGGCCGACATCCGTGGTCTACGGCCGGCCACCGACTACTGGTTCCGGTTCTCGGCCGGCGGCACCGACTCGCCGGTGGCGCGCACCCGCACCGCGCCGGCGGCGGACGCGAGCGTCTCCGGCCTGCGCTTCGGCGTCGTCACCTGCGCCAACTGGGAGGCGGGCTACTTCGCGTCGTACCGCCATCTCGCGGCACGGAGCGACCTGGACGCCTGGCTGCATCTCGGGGACTACATCTACGAGTACAAGTCCGGCGAGTACGCGGCCCGCGGCACGGTCGTACGGCCTCATGCGCCCCTGAACGAGATCATCACGCTCGCCGACTACCGCACCCGGCACGGAAAGTACAAGACCGACCCGGACCTTCAGGCCCTGCACCTCAAGGCGCCGGTCATCGCGATCTGGGACGACCACGAGTTCGCCGACAACGCCTGGTCCGGCGGCGCGGTCAACCACACCGAGGGCGCCGAGGGAACCTGGACGGCACGTCAGGCCGCCGCGAAGCAGGCCTACTTCGAGTGGATGCCGGTGCGCCCGGCGATCGAGGGCACCACCTACCGCCGACTGCGCTTCGGCAAGCTCGCCGACCTGTCCCTGCTGGATCTGCGCTCCTTCCGCTCCCAGCAGGCGTCCACGGGCAGCGGTTCGGTCGACGACCCGGAGCGTACGATCATCGGGCGCGCACAACTCGACTGGCTGAAGGCCGGGTTGAAGGCATCCGACACCACCTGGCGGCTGGTCGGCAACTCGGTGATGATCGCGCCGTTCGTCATCGGCTCGCTCACCGCCGACCTGCTCAAGCCGCTCGCCAAGCTGCTGGACCTGCCGCAGGACGGCATCGGCGTCAACACCGACCAGTGGGACGGCTACACCGACGACCGCCGTGAACTCCTCGCCCATCTGCGCTCGAACGCGATCGGCAACACGGTGTTCCTCACCGGCGACATCCACATGTCCTGGGCCAACGACGTGCCGGTGGACGCCGGAACGTACCCACTGTCCGCGTCGGCCGCCACCGAGTTCGTGATCACCTCGGTGACCTCGGACAACCTCGACGACATCGTGAAGGTCCCCGAGGGCACGGTCTCCGCGGTCGCCGCCCCGCTCATCCAGATCGCCAACCGGCACGTCCACTGGGTCGACACCGACCGCCACGGATACGGCGTCCTGGACATCACCGCCGACCACGCGCAGATGGACTACTACGTCCTGTCCGACCGCACGAACGCCAACGCGACCTCGGCCTGGGCTCGTTCGTACCGCACGCGCACCGGCACGCAGAAGGTCGAGCGCACCTACGACCCGGTATAGAAGACAACTCCGGGCGCGGCCAGAAGGATCTTGATAGCGTCGCACACATTGTCGGATCGTCATACTGACGAACCGTCAGTTCCATGAGGATTGGAGTCACATGGCCACCCCCCAAAGTGTCCTGACGAAGACCGCAGTGCTCGGCGCCGCCCTCGCCCTCGCCGGACTCACCGCCACATCCGCCGAGGCGCAGGAAGCCACAGCGGCAGCGGCACCGGCGTTCGTCAACCTGACCACGGCGGAAAGCTCTCCCATATACGCCCAGCCCACTTCCTCGTCGACGAGGTACCGCACGGAGCCGCGGGGCACGACCCTGCGGATCCAGTGCTCGACCACCAAGACCCCCTCGGGGGAACGGTGGTTCAGGATCTACGACTCCCAGCCGACGTCCTGGGTGTGGTCCGGTCACTTCCCGTCGCAGGTGCACCCGCCCAAGGAGTGCTTCCCGGGCTAGGGTCTCCGACGTTCCACAACGCCGGTAGTCGCAGTTGACCGAAGGTGAACAGGCAGGCCCGGGTCATCCGACAGGTGGCCCGGGCCCGTCTGTCGGTGGTCTGTCGCCCCGGTGCGGCGGACCGCTACAGCGAGTCGAGGAAGCCGAGCGCCACCCGCCAGGTGGCCTCGGCGGCCTCTTCGTCATAGTCGGGAAGGTCGGGGTCGGTGTAGAGGTGCCCGGCGCCCGCGTACCGGTAGATCTCCACGTCGGCGCCCGCTTTGCCCATCTGCAGGTACCAGGCGCTCAGCCAGTCGTCCGTCTCGAACGGGTCCGGCTCCGCGACATGCAGCTGGACCGGCAGCTCGTCCACCGACGCGCTCTCGGCGATGTCCGACGTGCCGTGCAGGAGCAGCAGCCCACGGGCCTTCTCGTCGCCGAGCGCCAGGGTCTGCGCGATGGAGGCGCCGAGCGAGAATCCCGCGTACACCAGGCCGCGCTCGGAGTAGGGAGCGGCGGCCAGGACGGCTCGTCTGAGCAGCTCCTCCTTGCCGATCCCGTCGTTGAAGGCCATGCCCTCCTCCACGGTCTCGAAGGTGCGTCCCTCGAAAAGGTCCGGGGTCCACACCTCGTGCCCCGCGGCACGCAGCCGGTCGGCCGCCGCGCGCACCGCGGGCCGGGGCCCGTAGGTCGAGTGAAAGAGCGTGATGTTCATGCGCCCCATGGTGCCAGCCAGGACCGACAACACCGGATCGAGGTCCGGGGACCGGGGCGACATGTTCAGAGCGGCCCCGTGCCGGTTACGGTCTCAGGCATGGAGAACGTACTGCGTCCCCTGATCGTCGTCGGTGGCTCGGTCGTGCTCACGCTGCTCATCGGGTGGGCCGTGGACCGCGTACTGCGCAAGGCCGACGCCCGGCACCAGGAAACCTCTCTGTGGGGCCTGCTGCGTCGCGCACGGGTCCCCTTCCAGCTCGTGTTGTTCGCCGCCCTGCTGCGCGGCTCGTACGACCAGGCGAAGCTGCTCGTGGAACACCGGGTCGGCGTCGGCCGCACCCTGACCCTGATCCTCATCGGGTCCGCCGCGTGGCTCGTGATCCGCATCGCGACGGCGATCGTCGAGACCTCCTACACCCGCTATGCGAACGCCCACCGCGACCCCGCGCGGGTCCGCCGGGTGCGCACGCAAGTGACCCTGATCCAACGGGTGGTGTCCGCGATCGTCACCGTGGTGGCCGTCGCCTCGATGCTGCTCGCCTTCCCCGCGATGCGCGCGGCCGGTGCCTCGCTGCTGGCCTCGGCCGGCATCCTCGGCATCGTCGCCGGTGTCGCCGCCCAGTCCACGCTGGCGAATCTCTTCGCCGGGCTGCAGATCGCCTTCGGCGACATGGTGCGCCTCGGTGACACGGTCGTGGTGGACGGCGAGTGGGGCACCGTCGAGGAGATCACACTGACGTTCCTGACGGTACGCACGTGGGACGAGCGCCGGATCACGATGCCGGTCTCGTACTTCACTTCCAAGCCCTTCGAGAACTGGTCCCGTGGCACCCCCCAGATGACGGGAATCGTCTTCTTCCACGTCGATCACTCGGCGCCCGTGGAGGCGATGCGCGAGCAGCTCCGCGACATCCTGCGCGAGTGCCCGGCCTGGGACGGCCGCGACTACGGCCTCGCCGTCACCGACTCCACCCCCAACACCATGCAGGTGCGCGCCCTGGTGACCGCGAAGGACGCGGACGACATCTGGACGGTACGGGTCACGGTGCGCGAGCGCATGATCCGCTGGCTCACCGACGAACACCCCTACGCTCTCCCCCGCGTCAACACCGCCGAAGCGATCCTGCCGCTGCGCTGGTCCAACGGCCACCGCCACCGCCCGGACCACGACGACACCGACGACGCGATAACCGCCCCCACGACCCCCTACACCCCCGACCCCCCACGAACGGGCCCAGGCCGAGGCTGACCACCAGAGGAGCCCCGCCACCGCTCACCACCCGCAGTCGCCGACGACGAGTCATCCCCGCATGCGACCGTCGCTTGTCGGCGGGGTGGTGGAAACGGGCGGTGCGCGGGCGGGAGAACAGGCTCAGCCCAGGCCCGGTGCAACGTCACCGCAGGCTACGGACGTCCAGGTGCCGCAGCACCCGGTCCACGATCTCCGGATCCGCCCCCGGCTCACTCCGCGCCGACAACACCTCATGCCGCGCCGCACTCAACATCTCCCCCTGAATCCGCCGCAACCGCTTCACCCGTCTAGCCCGCTGCTCATACGCCTCCCTCCGCTCCTCGTCCCCCAGATCCGGACTGATCCGCGTCCCGATGTCGAAGGCCCGCCGAATCAGCTGCTCGGACAACTCCTCCGGCAGCTCCTCCACCTCCTCGATCTCCTTGAGCCTCCGCTTCGCCGCCTTCGCCGCCCGAACCGCCAGCTCCTTCTCGAACGCCTTCTCGACATCCTCGTCGGCCCGCACCCCGAGCCTGCGCACCAGCCACGGCAGCGTGAGCCCCTGGAGCACCAGCGTCGCCATGATCACCCCGAACGCGATGAAGATGATCTCGTCCCGGTCGGGAAACGGCGACCCGTCGTCCATCTTCAGCGGAATGGCCAGCGCGAGGGCCACGGACGCGACCCCGCGCATCCCCGACCACCACATGATCACGGTCTCCCGCCACGAGGTCGGAATCTCCTCGTCGTAGTCCCGTTTCGCATGCAGCCGCTTCGTCAGCCACGTCGCCGGCATCAGATACGCCAGCCGTACGAACACCACGACGGCGACGACCGCGGCGGCCCATCCCAGCATCTCCCCCCACCGCCCCGACGCCGTCCTGATCGCGTTGTGCAGTTCGAGCCCGATCAGCCCGAACGCGACCCCGGTGACGAGCGTGTCCACCACGTCCCAGAACGTGTACCCGGCGAGCCGAGTCATGACGTCGTCGGCATCGGTGGCGTACTCCGCGAGGAACATCGCGGTGGTGAGCACGGCGAGCACCCCGGACCCGTGCAGCTCCTCCGCCAGGACGTACGACGCGAAGGGCACCAGCAGCGTCAGCCCGATCTGCAACGTGGCGTCGCCGAGCAGCGACATCAGCTTGTTCGCCGCCCACCCCAGTGCCAGCCCGACGGCGACCGCCACCACCGCGGACAGCACCAGATCGAGCCCTGCCCGCCACGGGGAGAAGGTGCCGCTCACCGCGGCGGCGATCGCGACGTGGTAGAGCACGATGGCCGTCACGTCGTTGAAGAGCCCCTCGCCCTCCAGGATCGACACCAGTCGGCGGGGCAGCCCGAGCTGTCCCGCGACGGCCGTCGCGGCGACCGGGTCGGGCGGCGCCACCAGCGCGCCCAGGGCGACGGCGGCGGCGATCGGCAGCCCCGGCACGATGGCGTTGGCGACGAAGGCCACGGCCGCCGTGGTGACGAACACCAGCGCCACGGCGAGCAGGAAGATCGGCCGTTTGTTGGCGGTGAACTGTCTCCACGAGGTGCGCCGCACCGAGGCGTACAGCAGCGGAGGCAGCAGCAGGGGCAGGATCAGGTCAGGCGGGACGTCCACATTGGGCACGAAGTCCAGGACGGCCAGCACGATCCCGAGGAGCGTCATCAGAACGGGCGCCGGCAGCCTGAGCCGGTCCCCCACCGGAACGCTCACCACGGCCCCGAGCAGCAGCACGAACAACAGGGCCAACTGATCCACGGTCAGCGCTCCGGCTAGGTCTGGGCGATCAAGGAAGAGCCAGACCTCAAGCGTGCCACGCGCTTACGACAATGCCCTTCCGGCAACCCGCGTGCGACGAACCCCGTCTCACAGAGCCTTGCGCATCGCCCGGTGGTCGATCCCGGCGTCGAGGAACTCCGCGCCGTACGCCACGTACCCGAGCCGCTCGTAGAACCCCATCGCCTGCGTCTGCGCGTGCAGGTCCACCGCGGCGAGCCCACACGCGCGTGCCGCGTCCTCGATGGCCCGTACGAGGGCCACGCCGACGCCGAGCCCGCGCGCCGCCTTCGTCACGGCGAGCCGGCCGAGCGAGCCGGCCGTCGGGTCGCCGCCGGTCTTGGCGGCGGCCTCCGGGCCGTACAGGAGCCGCCCGGTGCCCAGCGGCACCCCGTCCTCGCGGATCGCCAGCACATGCAGGGCACCGGCGTCGTACGCGTCGTACTCGATGTCCTCAGGGACGCCCTGTTCGCCGACGAAGACCTCCTTGCGCACCGCGAAGCACGCCTCCCGGTCCGCGGCGTCCTCGGCCACCCGCACCGCGTAGGAGCCTCCCCGCGCCCCGTCCGAGCCGCTCACGCGTAGCTCTCCTCACGCACCTTGTCGAGCGCCTTCTGCAGGTCCTCGGGGTAGTCGCTCTCGAATTCCGCCCACTGCCCGTCCCCGGGGTGCTCGAAGCCGAGGCGCACCGCGTGCAGCCACTGCCGGGTCAGACCGAGCCGCTTGGCGATCGTCGGGTCCGCGCCGTACGTCAGGTCGCCCACGCAAGGGTGGCGGTGGGCCGCCATGTGGACACGGATCTGATGGGTGCGGCCGGTCTCCAGCTTGATGTCGAGCAGGCTGGCCGCGCGGAACGCCTCGATCAGGTCGTAGTGCGTGACGGACGGCTTGCCCTCGGCCGTCACCGCCCACTTGTAGTCGTGGTTCGGGTGCCGGCCGATGGGCGCGTCGATGGTGCCGCTCATCGGGTCGGGGTGCCCCTGGACCAGCGCGTTGTACCGCTTGTCGACCGTGCGTTCCTTGAACTGTCGCTTCAGCGAGGTGTACGCGCGCTCCGACTTGGCCACGACCATCAGCCCGGAGGTGCCGACGTCCAGCCGGTGCACGATGCCCTGCCGCTCGGCGGCACCCGAGGTCGAGATCCGGTAACCGGCCGCCGCGAGGCCGCCGATCACCGTCGGACCGCTCCAGCCGGGGCTCGGGTGCGCGGCCACACCGACCGGCTTGATGATCACGACGATGTCGTCGTCGTCGTGCACGATCTCCATGCCCTCGACGGGCTCGGCGACGATCTGCACGGGGGCGGGAGCCTGCGGCATCTCCACTTCGAGCCAGGCGCCGCCGTGCACCCGCTCGGACTTTCCGACCACCGAGCCGTCGACCGTGACCTTCCCCGCCGCGGCGAGCTCGGCGGCCTTCGTGCGGGAGAAGCCGAACATCCGGGAGATGGCGGCGTCGACGCGCTCGCCCTCCAGGCCGTCGGGCACGGGCAGGTTGCGGATCTCGGGAATGGTGCTCACCCGTCGAGTATGCCGGACGGGTCGGACACCGCCGGACCATCGCCCGAACAGCAGTGCCCGTGGACCTGCCTCCAGACGTCCCCGTACGGACACTCCGTGCGGGCCGATCAGTCCTTGTGGTCCGATCAGTCCTTGTGGACCGTGCCGTCCGGGTCGAGCCCGCGGAAGGACAGCAGCACGATCAGGATGCCGCCGCAGACGATCGCCGAGTCGGCCAGGTTGAAGACTGCGAAGTGCTTGGGCGCGATGAAGTCCACGACCGCGCCCTCGAAGATCCCGGGCGAGCGGAAGATCCGGTCGGTCAGGTTGCCGAGCGCACCGCCCAGCAGCAGACCGAGCGCGATCGCCCAAGGCAGGCTGTAGAGCTTGCGCGCGAGCCGCGCGATCACCACGATCACGGCCGCGGCGATCACCGTGAAGATGATCGTGAACGCCTCGCCGAAGCCGAAGGCCGCTCCCGCGTTGCGGATCGCCTCCAGCCTCAGCCAGTCCCCGACGATCTGGATCGGCGCGTGGTGCTCCAGCTTCGCGACCACGATCAGCTTGCTGACCAGGTCGAGGGCGTACGCCAAGGCGGCGACGGTGAACAGGACGGCGATCCTGCGCCTGCCCCTGGGCCCCTGGGCCGGGGCCCCGGTCCCTTCCACGCCGGACTGCTCCGGCTCGGCGCCGCCCGCTCCTGGGGTATCCGGCGTACCGATGATGCGCTCCGCCTCTGCCACGTGAGTGAGTCCCTCGACCTAGGTGCCTGACTGAGGACGAGGGTACGGCACACCCCCCGGCGCCCACGTGCGCAGGAGCCCTCCCGAGTCATTCAGTAGCGGCGTTCCTGCTTCTGCTTGCACTCGACGCACAGGGTGGCCCGCGGGAAGGCCTGCATCCGCGCCTTGCCGATGGGGTCGCCGCAGTTCTCGCAGAGCCCGTACGTGCCCGCGTCGAGCCGCTCCAGCGCTCGCTCGGTCTGCTCCAGCATCTCGCGCGCGTTGGCCGCCAGGGCCATCTCGTGCTCGCGCGTGATGTTCTTCGTGCCGGTGTCCGCCTGATCGTCGCCCGCGCCGTCGCCGGAGTCGCGCATCAGGCCCGCGACCGCCTCTTCGGAGGACGAGATCTCGGTGCTCAGCCGCAACGCCTCGGACTGGAGTTCGGTGCGCGCCTCCGCGGCCTCCTCCGGAGTCCAGGGGTCCTCGCCGGGGCGCACCGCGAGCTCGCCGGGCTCCACCGCGGCGATCCGCGCCTTGGGAACCGCGGTGGGGTTCTGCGCCGCCGTGGCCGTGCCAGGAGTCTTCTTCGCAACCACCGTCGTGGCTCCCGTCGTCTTCGCGGCCTTGGCCGCGCCTTCGGCCGCGGAAGCGACCGACTTCTTCGCCGTACTGGTGCTTTTCCTTGCCGTGCCGGTGCTCTTCCTGACCACGCTCTTCCCGTCGGCCTTCTTGGCCACCGCCTTCCGGGCCACGGCTTCCTTGGCCACCACTTCCTTGGACACCGTCTTCTTGGCGGCCGCTTTCTTGGCGACCGCCTTCTTGGTGGCTCCCTTCGTAGCGGCCGCTTTGCCGGTGGCGGTCTTCGGAGCGGCCGTCTTACCGACTCCGGCGGCCTTACCGCCGGCCTCTTTCCTGGTGGCCGCCGCCTTCTTGCCGACAGCGGTTTTCGTGGCCGTCTTGGTGACGGTCTTGGTGGCGGTCTTCACCGGGTTGGCCGCCGCGTGCGCCACCGACGCGCTCTTCTTCCCGCCCACGTCCTTGGCCGCCGGACCCGTGGATCTGCCGGACGCCGACTGCTGTACGGCGGTCTTTTTCGCCACCATGGCCGCGGCCCCTTCACATATTGTGATTTTGCGCGCAAATCGTGCTGGGACGATAAATCGACTTCTGGCCCGCGGCAACCGGGCCCACCAACGTTTCGTCCGCCCCGCGGGTCCCGCGCGACGAACCTTCATGCGTTGTGCCCAGCTCCCCGCCGGGTAATCCGCCAGGTCCGGCGTCCCAGGATCCGGACGCCCGCGCCTCGCCGTTCGGGTCACCGCGCAGACCGCGGCACCACCCCGGGCGGCCCCGGCGACGTACCCCGGAAAACCGGTCGGCCGCCGTCCGCACGGCGCCGTACACTGGGCGCAGCGAGAAGCGTGGATGGGGACGAGTAGCGGCGTACGCAGCCAAGAGCGACCCGGGGACGGTGGAAGCCCGGGGGCGAGCGCGACGCGAAGATCACCCCGGAGCCGCCGGAAGAAAGCCGCAGCGAGCGAGCAGCGGCCGGTAGAACCGGCATCGCGACCCCAATGAGGGGGTTCACCGGTGCACAGCACGCACCGGGGAGCCAAGGAGGGTGGTACCGCGGGAGCGCGCCGCGCACGGCGTTCGCAGCATCCAGGAGATGGCTGCTCAGGCTCTCGTCCCTCCGGACGGAAGGCAGAAAGTCCGCCGGAGGAAGCTCGCTGATGACAACGCCGACGTACCGCCAGGTGCCCGCCCAGGTCGACCTGCCCGCCCTCGAGCACGCCGTGCTCGACTTCTGGCGTGAGCAGAAGGTCTTCGCCAAGAGCCTTGAGCAGTCCGAGGGCCGCCCCGAGTGGGTGTTCTACGAGGGCCCGCCCACCGCGAACGGCATGCCGGGCGCCCACCACATCGAGGCGCGCGTCTTCAAGGACGTCTTCCCGCGCTTCCGCACCATGCGCGGCTATCACGTGGGCCGCAAGGCCGGCTGGGACTGCCACGGCCTTCCGGTCGAGCTCACGGTGGAGAAGGAGCTCGGTTTCACCGGCAAGCAGGACATCGAGGCGTACGGCATCGCGGAGTTCAACGCCAAGTGCCGCGAGTCCGTGACCCGTCACACCGACGCCTTCACCGAGCTCACCAACCGCATGGGCTACTGGGTCGACCTGGACGACGCGTACCGCACGATGGACCCCGAGTACGTGGAGTCCGTGTGGTGGTCGCTCAAGGAGATCTTCAACAAGGGTCTGCTGGTCCAGGACTACCGCGTCGCCCCGTGGTGCCCGCGCGACGAGACGGGTCTGTCGGACCACGAGCTGGCGCAGGGCTACGAGACGGTCGTCGACCCGTCCGTGTACGTCCGTTTCCCGCTCACCTCCGGTCCGCTGGCCGGCCAGGCCGCGCTCCTGGTGTGGACGACGACCCCGTGGACGCTGGTCTCCAACACCGCGGTCGCCACGCACCCCGAGGTCGTCTACGTCGTCGCGACGAACGGTGAGGAGAAGCTCGTCGTCGCCGCGCCGCTGGTCGAGAAGGCGCTCGGCGAGGGCTGGGAGACCACCGGTGAGACCTTCACCGGCGCCGAGATGGAGCGCTGGACCTATCAACGTCCGTTCGAACTGGTCGAGTTCCCGGCCGAGGCCCACTACGTGGTCAACGCCGAGTATGTGACGACCGAGGACGGTACGGGCCTGGTCCACCAGTCCCCCGCCTTCGGCGAGGACGACCTCAAGGTGTGCCGCGCGTACGGACTGCCGGTGGTGAACCCCGTCCGCCCGAACGGCACTTTCGAGGAGAGCGTGCCGCTCGTCGGCGGTGTCTTCTTCAAGAAGGCGGACGAAAAGCTCACCGAGGACCTCCAGGACCGGGGTCTGCTCTTCAAGCACATCCCGTACGAGCACAGCTACCCGCACTGCTGGCGCTGCCACACCGCGCTGCTGTACTACGCGCAGCCGTCCTGGTACATCCGCACCACCGCCATCAAGGACCGTCTCCTCCAGGAGAACGAGAAGACCAACTGGTTCCCGGAGTCCGTCAAGCACGGCCGCTTCGGCGACTGGCTGAACAACAACGTCGACTGGGCGCTGTCCCGCAGCCGCTACTGGGGGACCCCGCTCCCGCTGTGGCGCTGCGAGGAGGGCCACCTCACCTGTGTCGGCTCCCGCGCCGAGCTCTCCGAGCTGACCGGCACCGACCAGTCGAACCTGGACCCGCACCGCCCGTTCATCGACGAGGTCACCTTCCCCTGCCCGCAGGACGCCTGCGGGCGGACGGCGACGCGCGTTCCGGAGGTCATCGACGCCTGGTACGACTCGGGTTCGATGCCGTTCGCGCAGTGGGGCTACCCGTACAAGAACAAGGAGCTCTTCGAGAGCCGCTACCCGGCACAGTTCGTCTCCGAGGCCATCGACCAGACCCGCGGCTGGTTCTACACGCTGATGGCCGTCGGCACGCTCGTCTTCGACAAGTCGTCGTACGAGAACGTCGTGTGCCTGGGCCACATCCTCGCCGAGGACGGCCGCAAGATGTCCAAGCACCTGGGCAACACCCTGCAGCCGATCCCGCTGATGGATCAGCACGGCGCGGACGCGGTGCGCTGGTTCATGGCGGCCGGCGGCTCCCCCTGGGCGGCCCGCCGCGTAGGCCACGGCACCATCCAGGAGGTGGTGCGCAAGACGCTCCTCACCTACTGGAACACGGTCGCCTTCCAGGCCCTCTACGCCCGGACCTCCGACTGGGCCCCCTCCGAGGCCGACCCGGCCCCGGCCGACCGCCCGGTCCTCGACCGCTGGCTGCTCTCCGAGCTGCACGCGCTCACCGACCAGGTCACACAGGCGCTGGAGGCGTACGACACCCAGCGCGCCGGAAAGCTCCTCTCCGCGTTCGTCGACGACCTCTCGAACTGGTACGTGCGCCGCTCCCGCCGCCGGTTCTGGCAGGGCGACAAGGCCGCGCTGCGGACCCTGCACGAGGTCGTGGAAACGGTCACGCGGCTGATGGCCCCGCTGACCCCGTTCATCACCGAGCGGGTCTGGCAGGACCTGATCGTCCCCGTGACGCCGGGCGCCCCCGAGTCCGTACACCTGTCCTCGTGGCCGGAGGCGGACCTGTCCGCCATCGACCCGGAGCTGTCGAGGCAGATGGTCCTCGTCCGGCGTCTCGTGGAGCTGGGCCGCGCCACGCGCGCGGAGTCGGGTGTCAAGACGCGCCAGCCGCTGTCCCGCGCGCTGGTCGGGGCGATCGGCTTCGAGTCCCTCGACGGGGAACTGCACGCGCAGATCACCGAAGAGCTGAACGTCACCTCCCTCGCCTCCCTCTCCGAGGTGGGCGGCTCGCTGGTCGACACCACGGCCAAGGCCAACTTCCGCGCGCTGGGCAAGCGCTTCGGCAAGAGCGTCCAGGCGGTCGCCAAGGTGATCGCCGAGACGGACGCGGCGGCCCTCTCCCTCGCCCTGCGCGAGGGCACCGCCTCGGTCGAGGTCGACGGCGAGACGGTGACGCTGGCCGCGGACGAGGTCATCATCACGGAGACCCCGCGTGAGGGGTGGTCGGTGGCCTCCGACTCGGGTGCCACGGTCGCTCTGGACCTGGAGATCACCGAGGAGCTGCGGCAGGCGGGCCTCGCCCGTGACGCGATCCGGCTGATCCAGGAGGCCCGCAAGAACAGCGGCCTCGACGTGGCCGACCGGATCGCGCTGCGCTGGACGTCCGCCGACCCGGCCGTCATCGCCGCCCTGAACGAGCACGCCGCGCTGATCGCCGACGAGGTCCTCGCCACCGACTTCGCCCAGAGCGAGGCCGACGACACCTACGGCGCTCCGTTCACCGACGAGGGCCTGTCCCTCACCTTCCGCCTCCGCAAGGCGTAGCCCCGGGCGGCGGGGCCGTACCCACGCCCCCACCGGCCGTCAGCCAGACGAATCAGGGCGGCCGGGTCCGGGGCGCAGCCCCGGCCCAAGGGGCGCGGGGAACCGTGCGACCAGCCCCCACCCACCCGCAGCCGAAGAACAACCCGGCCGGGGCCCACCAAAGATCCCAAAGATCTTGGTGGGCCCCGGCCTTCGGCGTTGCGTACCCCGTACAGATGCCCCAAGGAAACCGCACGCCCGCCCGAAACAGCACAGCAAGAGGGCACAGCAAAAGGGCGGAGCCCCGGAAAGATCCGGGGCTCCGCCCTGAACGCTGCCGACGCCTAAGGCGTACTCAAGGCCGTCAGTTGTCGTCCTCGTCGATGAGGAACCCACGCATCGGCGAGGGCGCCTGCTGCATCGGCGACGGCCCCTGGGGCCGCACCGGAGCCATCGGCTGGGTCATGGCCGGCGACATCTGCTGCTGCCCGCCGTAGGAGGGCGCGGCCGGTGCCGGGGCGCCGCCCATGCCCTGACCGCCGTACGACGGCGCACTCGCGCCGGCCGGAGCCATCGAGGGCGCGGAGGGCGACGGCAGGGAGGCCGTGGCCGGCGTACGCGGCGGGGCGAGCGAGTCGTCCGCCTGCGTCTCCAGCTGGCGCAGCTGCGACTCCAGGTAGGACTTCAGACGCGTGCGGTACTCGCGCTCGAAGCCACGCAGGTCCTCGACCTTGCGCTCCAGCGTGGCGCGGGCGGACTCCAGGGAGCCCATCGCGACACGGTGCTTCTCCTGCGCGTCCCGCTCCAGCGCGTCGGCCTTGGCACGGGCGTCACGCTCGAGACCCTCGGCGCGGCTGCGGGCCTCGCCGACGATCTTGTTGGCCTCGGAGCGGGCCTCGGCGATCGCCTGGTCGGCGGTCTGCTGAGCCAGCGAGAGGACACGCGCGGCGCTGTCGCCACCGGGGCCCTGCTGCGGCATCTGCGGGCCGTGACCGCCCATGGGGCCACCCATGGGTCCGCCCATCGGGCCACCCATCTGCTGCTGCATCTGGCCCGGCATCTGCTGCTGCATCTGCTGCTGCATCTGCTGGCCGGGACCCTGGCCCATCGGACCCTGGCCCATCTGCCCCTGACCCATCGGACCCTGGCCCATGGGGCCCTGGCCCATCTGGCCCTGACCCATGGGGCCCTGGCCCATCGGACCCTGACCCATGGGGCCCTGGCCCTGCTGGCCGCCCTGGGCACTGGGGCCCGCGGGCAGCTGCGGCGCACCGCTCGGCAGCTGGGGCGGACCACCCATGGGGCCACCCATCTGCTGCTGCGGCGGGCCCGATATGCCGGCGGGTACGGGGGCGCCGGGACCTCGCATGCCCTGCGGCGGGCCCTGCTGATCCTGCTGCTCGGGCGGCTTGCGCATGCCCTGCTGCTGGTTCTGCGCAGCCGCGCGCGTGGCCGCCGCCAGTTTGGCGCGCAGGTCCTCGTTCTCGCGGAGCAGTCGCGTCAGTTCGGCTTCGACCTCGTCGAGGAAGGCATCGACCTCGTCCTCGTCATAGCCTTCTCGGAGGCGGACGGTCGTGAACTGCTTGTTCCGCACGTCCTCGGGGGTCAACGGCATCTCTTCACCTCAACGTAGTCGTCGGCATTCGGCAAGACCGTATCGTTCACAGCCGGCTCACGACGGAGATCAGGATGTAGACGATGATCATCAGTACGAAGAAGGACAGGTCAAGCGCCACGCCCCCGAGACGCAGCGGCGGAATGAACCGCCGCAGAAGCTTGAGCGGTGGATCGGTGACAGTGTAGGTGGCCTCGAGAACGACCACCATCGCCTTGCCGGGTTGCCATGAGCGGGCGAACTGGAAGACGTAGTCCATGACCAACCGGAAAATCAACACGACGAGGAAACACGTCAGCGCGACGTAGAGAACCTGCCCGACCACGCTCATGATCCGCGCTTCCCTCTCCCCTGTTTCCGTACCTTGATCCGGTCCTGCGTCTCAGCTCTGGTTGAAGAACCCGCCCTCTGCGATGCGGGCCTTGTCCTCCGCCGTGACATCGACGTTAGCAGGCGACAACAGGAACACCTTCTGCGTCACCCGCTCGATGCTGCCGTGGAGACCAAACACCAAACCGGCCGCAAAGTCGACAAGTCGCTTCGCATCTGTGTCATCCATCTCAGTCAGATTCATGATCACCGGGGTGCCCTCACGGAAGTGTTCCCCGATGGTACGGGCCTCGTTGTAGGTCCGCGGGTGAAGTGTGGTGATCCGGTACGGCTCTCGTTCCGACACGACTTTGGGCATGATCACCGGTGCGTTCTTCTCCAGGCTTGCGCGTTCTTGTGTGATGGACGCCACGGGCGCGATCCGCGCCGGACGGCTGGATTCCGCAGCGAGCGAAGCGGAATGCGGCACCGGATCGCGAGGCGCCGGAGGCTGCACCATTCGTACCGATTCATCCCGTTGGGACTGATGTGCCTGATGCGACTGGTGGGGCGGCTCATGCCGCCGCCGGTCACGCTCGGGCTCCGGGTCGAGCTCGGGCTCGAACTCGTCATCGGGGTCGAATCCCCTGCCGTCGTACCCATCGTCCTCCACGAGGCCGAGGTAGACCGCCATCTTGCGCATCGCGCCGGCCATGCTCTGAGTCCTCCGCTCTGTGGTGGATCGGCTGACGAAGTGCCAAGTGCCCGCGATCCACGAGGTCGTTATGCCCGCCAGTGGCGGTAATGACCATATTTTCTGCTGTGGTCCGACTTCTTGGCGACGTTACCCGAGCCCGGGTCGGACTCCGAGTACCGCCGTACCGACGCGTACATGTGTCGCTCCGGCCGCCACGGCCTGCTCGAGGTCCGCACTCATCCCTGCAGACACCATGTTCGCAGCAGGATGCGTGCGGCGCATAGCAGTCGACAAATCCATCAGCCGCTCGAACGCCGCTTGTTGGCGCCCTGCGTACACCCCGGTGAGCGGCGCGACGGTCATCAGTCCGTCGAGCCGGAGCCCGGGTGCCCCGGCGACGAGGTCGGCCAACTCTTCGATTCCGCCGACTCCCACGCCTCCCCGCTCACCCCGGCCGCTCTCCTGCGCGTCCAGTGCGACCTGGATGAGGCAGCCCACCTCGCGCTCCACCCGCACCGCTTCCTTCGACAGGGCCGTGACAAGCCGGGCACGGTCCACGGACTGCACCACATCCGCATAACCGACCACAGAACGCACCTTGTTGGTCTGCAACTGGCCGACAAAATGCCACGAGAGGGGCAGATCCGAGCAAGCCGCTGCCTTGGGCGCCGCGTCCTGGTCCCGGTTCTCGGCGACGTGGCGCACACCGAGTTCCGACAGGACCCGCACATCGCTGGCGGGGTAGGTCTTGGTGACCACGATCAGGGTCACCTCTTCGCGCTTGCGCCCGGCGGCCACACAGGCCGCCGCGATGCGTTCTTCCACTTTCGCCAGATTTCCGGCGAGTTGAGCCTTACGGTCCGTCATGCCCCATCAGTCCAGCCAGACATAGCCTGCGAGCCGCCCGGTCGTGCGGTCCCGTCGGTACGAGAAGTGGTCGTCCGACTCCAGCGTGCACACCGGCGACTGCGCCCGGTCGCACACCCCGAGTCGTTCCAACTGCGCGTGCACTCCGGCGGTCACATCGACCGCGGGAGTGCCCCAGCTGGTCTCGGCGTACGCCGCCGGCTCGACGGCGGCCACTTCGGCGCGCATCTCGTCCGGCACCTCGTAGCACCGGCCGCAGACCGCGGGGCCGGTGCGGGCGACGATCCGCCCGGGCTCGGCGCCGAGTTCCACCATGGCCCGTACGGCGGCGGGGACAACCCCGGCGACCATGCCGGGCCGTCCCGCGTGGGCGGCGGCCGCGATCCCGGCGACCGGGTCGGCCAGCAGGACCGGCGTGCAGTCGGCGGTGAGGACGGCCAGGGCGAACCCGCGCCGCGCGGTCACGATCGCGTCGACCGACGGAATCTCCGAGGAGAGCCACGGTCCGTCGACCACCGCCACGTCCGGCCCGTGCACCTGGTTCATCCACACGACCAGGGCCGGGTCCAGTCCGAGCGACTTGGCGGCCATCTCACGATTGGTCCGTACGGCGTCGGGGTCGTCGCCGACCGCTCCGCCGAGGTTGAGCTCCTCGTACGGAACGGCGCTCACCCCGCCCCACCGGTCGGTGAAGGCGAAGTGCGCGCCGCTCACGGTGCTCGTTTCGGAGCGATGTCCTATCACTTCAGGAAGTCCGGCACGTCCAGCTCCTCGGCCGCGCTGTCCGAGTAGGCGCGGGACGGCGGGACCGGCGGAGCGACCGGGATCTCGTTGACCGGCTCCGGGGTGGGCTCGGGGGCCTCCTTCGGCGTGACGCTGCCGAGCGACCCGAAGGACGGACGGCTCTCGGCGGCCCGTACCGGCGCGGGCTCCTCGCGCTGCTTGGCGGAGGTGGAGCCGAGGATGTTGTCGCGCTTGGCCGGCGGCTGGCCGCCGTCGAAACCGGCGGCGATCACGGTGACCCGCACCTCGTCGCCGAGCGCGTCGTCGATGACCGCGCCGAAGATGATGTTGGCCTCGGGGTGCGCGGCCTCGCTGACCAGCTGGGCGGCCTCGTTGATCTCGAAAAGGCCGAGGTCGGAGCCACCGGAGATGGAGAGCAGGACGCCGCGTGCGCCGTCGATGGAGGCTTCCAGGAGCGGCGAGGAGATCGCCATCTCGGCCGCCGCCACGGCGCGGTCGTCGCCGCGGGCCGAGCCGATGCCCATGAGCGCGGAACCCGCCTCGGACATCACGGACTTGACGTCGGCGAAGTCGAGGTTGATCAGACCGGGCGTGGTGATGAGGTCGGTGATGCCCTGAACACCCGACAGCAGGACCTGGTCCGCCGACTTGAAGGCGTCGAGGACGGAGACCTGGCGGTCCGAGATGGACAGCAGCCGGTCGTTCGGGATGACGATGAGGGTGTCGACCTCTTCGCGGAGTTCCGCGATGCCGTCCTCGGCCTGGTTGGCGCGACGCCGTCCTTCGAAGGTGAAGGGGCGGGTGACCACGCCGATGGTGAGGGCGCCGAGCGAGCGGGCGATGTTGGCCACGACGGGTGCGCCGCCGGTGCCGGTGCCGCCGCCTTCGCCGGCCGTCACGAAGACCATGTCGGCCCCCTTGAGGACCTCCTCGATCTCCTCCCGGTGGTCCTCTGCCGCCTTGCGGCCGACGGCCGGGTTGGCTCCGGCGCCGAGTCCGCGCGTGAGTTCGCGGCCGACGTCGAGCTTGACGTCGGCGTCGCTCATCAACAGAGCTTGCGCGTCCGTGTTGATGGCGATGAACTCGACGCCCTTGAGACCGACCTCGATCATCCGGTTGATGGCATTGACACCACCGCCGCCGACACCGATGACTTTGATGACTGCGAGGTAGTTCTGCGGTGCTGCCACGTCGAAGGCCTCTCGCCTCGAGTTACGTGTCGTCGCCTCGCACGCTCGCGATCCGACGACTGATGCCGAATGGGACGGTCCGAACGCCGACCCGAACCCTAACGCTGAAGTTTAGGGTTACCAGTGTGTCTGTTCCTTGGACTCTTCCGAACAGGACACTAAGTCGACAAGTGGCGCACGTTCAACGAACACGCCGAACCTCCCGTTTTTCTTTTCACCCTATGTGATCAGCCGTAGCGCTGCCCAACCAGGGTGCTGGCCTGCACTGATGTGCGTCAACTCCCCGATGAGGCAGGGGCGATGGGGGCACTCACATCGAAGTGCCGGGCCCTTGGAGCTGCTTTCATGAGAGCGGTGAGCGTCCTGGCCTTCGCGCGGCCCTTGTCGCCGCTCCCCCACTCGACGCTGCGTCCGTCGCTCAACTCCAGCGAGATCGAGTCGTACGAACGGACCTTGACGATCCGGGTGGCGCGACGGACGGCGGCCGGAATGTCCCCGGCCACCCCCACCGCCTCGCGCACCAGCCGGTCGACCGGGAAGCGGCGCAGAACGGCCGCCTTGGACACCGCCAATTCCAGCGCGGGCACGCCCTTCGGGGCAGCCGAAACCGTCGCGAAACGCACGCCCTTGGCGTCCACTTCGACGTACTTGCCACCGCTTCCGGTGTTTTTGAGAATGAGCACCGGGGTGCGTTCGGTCACTTTCAGCCCGATTCCGTGCGGCCAGGAACGGACGACATCAACCGAGTCAATTCGGGGCAATTTCCGGCGCAATCGCGCCTCAACGGCATCGGTGTCGATGGAAATCAGCGGCGATCCGACCCGCACGTCGGCCGCGTCGCGCACTTGCCGGTCCGTCAGGACCCGCACCCCGGAGACCGACACCTTCTCGACCCGCAGCCACGGCGAGCCGTAGAGCAGCCAGAGCGTGGCTGCCGTCACCAACACCACCACGGTCAAAAGGATGATGAGCACACGAAGGCGACGCAACCGCCCGAGGCGGGGCGAGCCGGACTCCAACTTCTGCCGTTCACCGCGCTCGGCGGTCGTCGGTCCGGCCACGCTCCCTGCCTTCCCTCATGCGGTCCTAGCGGTGGCGAGAGGCGATCGCCTCGTACACCATGCCGACGAGCAGGTCGTCGGCGTCCCGGCGACCGAACTCGCTGGCGGCGCGGGACATCTCGTACAGCCGGTGCGGGTCGGCGAGCACGGGCAGCACGTTCTGCTGAACCCACTGGGGCGTCAGTTCCGCGTCGTCGACAAGGAGACCGCCACCGGCCTTGACCACCGGCTGGGCGTTCAGCCGCTGTTCGCCGTTGCCGATGGGCAGCGGGACATAGGCGGCGGGCAGCCCGACGGCGGAGAGCTCGGCGACGGTCATCGCGCCCGCGCGGCAGAGCATCATGTCGGCCGCGGCGTACGCGAGGTCCATCCGGTCCACGTACGGTACCGGGATGTACGGGGGCATTCCCGGCATCTGGTGGACCTGCGGCAGTTCGTTCTTCGGGCCGACCGCGTGCAGGATCTGGATACCGGCCTGCTGAAGGTATGGAGCCGCCTGCTGGACGACCTCGTTGAGGCGCCGTGCGCCCTGCGAGCCGCCGGAAACCAGCAAGGTCGGCAGCGAGGGGTCGAGACCGAACGCGGCGCGCGCCTCGGGGCGTACGGCGGCCCGGTCGAGGGTGGCGATCGAGCGGCGCAGCGGGATGCCGATGTAGCGGGCGCCGCGCAGCTTGTTGTCCGGGGTCGAGACGGCGACCTGCGCCGCGTACCGGGAACCGATCTTGTTGGCGAGGCCCGGCCGGGCGTTCGCCTCGTGGATCACGATCGGCACGCCGAGGCGCTTGGCCGCGAGGTAGGCGGGCAGCGCCACATAGCCGCCGAAGCCGACGACCGCGTCCGCCTTGGTGCGCTCCAGGACCTGCTCGGCCGCCTTGATCGTGCCGCGCAGCCGCCCTGGGACGGTGATCAGCTCGGGTGTGGGCTTGCGGGGCAGCGGGACGGCGGGGATCAGCGCGAGTTCGTAGCCCCGCTCCGGTACGAGCCGGGTCTCAAGTCCGCGTTCCGTGCCCAGGGCCGTGATCCCCACGGTCGGGTCCTGCCTGCGCAGGGCGTCCGCGAGGGCGAGCGCGGGCTCGATGTGGCCGGCGGTCCCCCCGCCGGCGAGTACGACATGCACCGAAATTCACCGCTCTCCGGACGAACGCGCCGCCGAGGCACGCCGTCGCATCGTGTTCCATCTCCGAGGCCCCGCGGCCCCCACGGAGCCTCTCACCGCAGCACGCTTTCTACCAAAGCGGGGTTGCCGCATCGCAAGCGCCGCCCGCGCAGCGGGCTCGTCGCGAGCGAAGGCGATCAGCAGCCCGATGGCGAACATGGTCGGCAGCAGGGCGGACCCTCCGTAGGAGAACAGCGGGAGCGGGACTCCGGCGATCGGCAGCAGACCGAGCACCGCACCGATGTTGATCACGGCCTGGGCCGTGATCCAGGTGGTCACGCCTCCCGCGGCATACCTCACGAAGGGGTCCTCCGTGCGTCCGGCCACGCGGATACCCGCATAGCCTAGAGCCGCGAAGAGGGCGAGCACCGACAGCGTCCCCGCGAGGCCCAGTTCCTCCCCGGTGATGGCGAAGATGAAGTCGGTGTGCGCTTCGGGAAGTTGGCCCCATTTCTCCACACTGGCGCCGAGGCCGGAACCGAACAGTCCGCCGGAGGCCAGGGCGTAGATGCCGTGCACGGCCTGCCAGCAGGTGTCGTTCGGGCCGGGTTCGGTGGCACCGATGCAGGCGAGCCGGGACATCCGGTTGGGGCTCGTCTTGATCAGGATGAAACCGATGGTCACGGCGACCGCCAGCACGCCGCCGAACAGCCGCGTGGGCGCTCCGGCCAGCCACAGCAGTCCGAAGAGGATGGCGGTGAGGATGATCGCCGTGCCCATGTCGCCACCGAGCATGATCAGCCCGAGCAGCAGGAAAGTGCCCGGGACGAGCGGCACCAGCATGTGCTTCCACTGCGCGAGCATGCCCTTTTCCTGCTTGCGGGCGAGCAGGTCGGCGCCCCACAGCACGAGCGCGAGCTTGCCGAACTCGCTGGGCTGGATCTGGAACGAGCCGCCCAGGGAGATCCAGTTCTGGTTGCCGTTGACCGCCATCCCTATCCCCGGGACCTGCACGAGGATCATCAGGAAGACCGCGACGGCCAGGATCGGATACGCCAGCGCCCGGTGCAGTTTCACCGGCACCCGCATGGCGATCAGGAGCAGCACGGTGCCGATGGAGGCCGCGAGAAACTGTTTGCGGAAGAAGAACGACCCCGGCAGCGAGAGCTGCAGCGCCGTGATCATCGAGGCCGAGTAGACCATCACCAGGCCCAGCACGGTGATCAACAGGCTGCTGCCGAAGATCAGATAGTACGCGGTGAGCGGACGGTCCCAGGCCTTGCGGGCGCGCAGGTAGAGCAGACGCAGGTGGTTGTCGCGCGGGGGCCGGGGGCGTCCGGCGGGGCGCCGTGGGGCACGCTGGACGGGGGGACGGCCAGTACGGCTACTGGCCATCACCGGCTCCGTCCGCCGTGCCCCGGGAGGGCGTCCCGCAGGGCGATGAGGGTCCCCACAATGGCGTCACGCGTCCCTCCCAAGGGTCCCGGGCGCGCCCGGACCGTCCGAGACCCGCCGTCAGGCGCTCGCGCCGAGTTCGCGGACCGCCTCCGCGAACGCGTCCCCGCGCTTGTTGTAGTTGGCGAACATGTCCATGGAGGCACAGGCCGGCGCCAGCAACACCGTGTCGCCCTTACGGGCGAGCCCCCGCGCCTCCCGAACCGCCGCGAGCATCGCCCCAGTGTCGGTCCGGTCGAGGTCGACGACGGGTACTTCCGGCGCGTGTCGCACAAGGGCTTCACGGATCAGAGCCCGATCCGCGCCGATGAGCACGACGCCCCGAAGTCGCTTTGCCGACTTGGCGACCAGCTCGTCGAAGGTCGCGCCCTTGGCGAGCCCGCCCGCGATCCACACGATCGACTCGTAGGCCGCCAAAGAGGCTTCCGCGGCATGCGTGTTGGTCGCCTTGGAGTCGTCGACGTACGCGACTCCGTCCACGTCGGCGACGTGCGCGATGCGGTGGGCGTCCGGTGTGAAGGCCCGCAGCCCGTCCCGTACGGCCGCGGCGGGCACCCCGAAGGCGCGTGCCAGGGCCGCCGCCGCAAGGGCGTTGGCGATGTTGTGCGGGGCGGGCGGGTTGACGTCGGAGACCTCGGCGAGTTCCTGGGCGTTCTTCTGCCGGTTCTCGACGAAGGCGCGGTCGACCAGGATGCCGTCCACGACGCCGAGTTGGGACGGTCCGGGGGTGCCGAGGGTGAAGCCGACCGCCCGGCAGCCCTCCTCGACGTCCGCCTCGCGCACCAGGTCCTCGGTGGCCTTGTCGGCGAGGTTGTAGACGCAGGCGACCCGATTGCCTTCGTAGATACGGCCCTTGTCGGCGGCGTACGCCTCCATGGAGCCGTGCCAGTCGAGGTGATCCGGTGCCAGGTTCAGTACGGCGGCCGAGTGCGCGCGCAGCGACGGCGCCCAGTGCAGCTGATAGCTCGACAGCTCCACCGCCAGGACGTCGTACCGCTCCTCGCCGAGGACCGCGTCGAGGAGCGAGACCCCGATGTTGCCGACGGCGGCCGTGCGCAGCCCTGCCGCCGTCAGGATCGAGGCGAGCATCTGCACGGTGGTGGTCTTGCCGTTGGTGCCGGTGACTGCCAGCCAGGGGGCCGCGTCAGGGCCTCTCAGCCGCCAGGCCAGTTCGACGTCGCCCCAGACCGGGACGTCCGCCGCGGCGGCCGCGGCGAACAGCGGCTTGTCCGGCTTCCAGCCGGGCGCGGTGACGATGAGTTCGGTGCCCTCGGGCAGGGTGGCGCCGTCACCGAGGCGCACGGTGATGCCGAGCGCCTCCAGCTCCGCGGCCTGCGCCCGGGAGCGCTCGTCGTCGCCGTCGTTGACGACCGTGACGACGGCGCCGAGACCGTGCAGCACCTTGGCCGCCGGGATGCCGGAGACGCCGAGCCCGGCGACGGTGACGTGCTTGCCCTGCCAGTCGGTCACTTCTTGGCTGCCCATCCTGCGTAGAAGAGGCCCAGACCCACGATGACGCACATGCCCTGGATGATCCAGAAGCGGACCACGACAAGGACTTCGGACCACCCCTTTAGTTCGAAGTGGTGCTGGAGTGGCGCCATGCGGAAGACGCGCCTGCCGGTGAGCCGGAAGGAGCCGACCTGGATGACGACCGACATGGTGATCAGGACGAAGAGGCCGCCGAGGAGCGCGACCAGCAGCTCCGTGCGGGAGCAGATCGCGAGACCGGCAAGCGCGCCGCCGAGGGCCAGCGAACCGGTGTCACCCATGAAGATCTTGGCGGGCGAGGTGTTCCACCACAGGAAGCCGAAGCAGGCTCCCATCAGGGCGGAGGCGACGACCGCGAGGTCGAGTGGATCTCGTACCTCGTAGCAGGCGGCCGGGTTGGTCAGGGTCTGCGCGTTGGCGCAGGACTCCTGGAACTGCCAGACGCCGATGAAGGTGTACGCGCCGAAGACCATGGTCGCGGCGCCGGTGGCGAGACCGTCCAGGCCGTCGGTCAGGTTCACGCCGTTCGACATGGCGAGAATCATGAACAGGGCCCAGACCACGAAGAGCACCGGGCCGATGGTCCAGCCGAAGTCCTCCACGAAGGAGAGCCTGGTGGAGGCCGGGGTGTTGCCGTGGTTGTCCGCGAACTGCAGTGCGAGGACAGCGAAGGAGATGCCGACGATCAGCTGACCGGCCATCTTCGCCTTGGCCCGCAGACCGAGCGAACGCCGCTTGACGATCTTGATGTAGTCGTCCAGGAAGCCGACCAGGCCCATGCCGGCCATCAGGCCGAGCACCAGCAGACCCGAGAAGGTCGGCGGTTTGCCCGTGATCACCTTGGACAGGAAGTACGCGATGATCGTCGCCAGGATGAAGGCGATACCACCCATGGTCGGAGTACCGCGCTTGCTGTGGTGCTCCTTCGGGCCGTCGTCGCGGATGTACTGCCCGTAGCCCTTGCGGGCCAGCAGCTTGATCAGCAGCGGGGTCCCGATCAGGGTCAGGAACAGACCAATGACTCCTGCGAACAGGATCTGGTTCATCATCGGGCCGCGACCTCACCCTCGGCACCGCTGTCGAGCAGCGCCTGCGCCACCCGTTCGAGCCCGACCGACCGGGACGCCTTCACGAGCACGACGTCCCCCGGGCGCAACTCGCTGCGCAACAGGTCGACAGCCGCCTGTGCGTCGGACACGTGCACCGACTCCTCACCCCACGAACCCTCGTTATATGCGCCCAGTTGGAGCCAGGAAGCTTCCCTGCCCCCGACCGCGACGAGCTTGCTGACGTTGAGTCGGACGGCGAGCCGCCCGACCGCGTCGTGCTCGGCGAGCGCCTCGTCCCCGAGCTCGGCCATCTGACCGAGCACCGCCCACGTCCGACCCCCTTCTGCCTGTGAGGCTTTGCCCATTGCCGCGAGCGCGCGCAGGGCGGCTCGCATGGACTCGGGGTTCGCGTTGTAGGCGTCGTTGACGACCGTCACGCCGTCCGGGCGCTCGGTGACCTCCATCCGCCAGCGGGAGAGGGAGCCCGCCTCGGAGAGCGCGAGGGCGATCTCGTCTGCGGACATGCCCAGCTCATGGGCGACGGCGGCCGCGGCGAGCGCGTTCGACACGTGGTGCTCACCGTACAGGCGCATGGTCACATCGCTGCACCCGGAGGGTGTGTGAAGCCTGAATGCGGGCTGTCCGGCGCCCGTGAGACGGACGTTCTCGGCACGTACGTCCGCTTCGCCGGACTCTCCGAAGAGGATCACGCGCGCCTTCGTGCGGGATGCCATGGCGCGTACGAGGGGGTCGTCGGCGTTGAGGACGGCGACGCCGCCCGCTTCCGCCGGCGGGAGGCTCTCGACGAGCTCGCCCTTCGCCTGTGCAATCTGTTCGCGGCCGCCGAACTCACCGATGTGGGCGGTCCCGACGTTCAGGACGAGGCCGATCCTCGGTGGCGTGAGGTCCGTGAGGTAGCTGATGTGGCCGATGCCGCGGGCGCCCATCTCCAGGACGAGGAACCTGGTCTCCTCGGTGGCGCTCAGCGCGGTCAGCGGCAGTCCGATCTCGTTGTTGAGCGAGCCGGGCGTGAAGACGGTCGGCGCCTTGCTCCGCAGGACCTGGGCGATCAGGTCCTTGGTGCTGGTCTTGCCCGCGGAGCCGGTGAGGGCCACGAGGGTCGCGCCGAGCCGTTCGACGACGTGACGCGCGAGGGCGCCCAGGGCCGCCTGCACGTCCGCGACGACGATCGCGGGCACGCCGACGGGCCGGGAGGCCAGTACGGCGACCGCGCCCGCCGCGACGACGGCCTCGGCGAAGTCGTGGCCGTCCACGCGCTCGCCGACGAAGGCGACGAAGAGGCTGCCTGGCTCCACTTCACGGGAGTCTCTGACGACCGGTCCGGTGACCTGTACCGCCGGATCCGGTATGTCGTACGTCTGCCCGCCGACGACTGCTGCGATCTCGGCGAGAGAGAGGGCGATCACAAGTTCATCCCTGGGTCTTCTGGATAGCTTCGCGAAGCACCTGGCGGTCGTCGAAGGGACGCACCACCCCGGCGATGTCCTGGCCCTGCTCGTGGCCCTTGCCCGCGACCAGCACGGTGTCGCCGGGCCGCGCCCGGGCGACGGCGGCGGCGATGGCGGCGGCCCGGTCCTCGAAGACCTGGACCTCGCCACGCTCGTGCGCCGGCACCTCGGCGGCGCCCGCGAGCATCGTCGCGAGGATCGCGAGGGGGTCCTCCGAGCGGGGGTTGTCCGATGTCAGTACGGCGGTGTCGGCGAGCCGCGCCGCGGCGGCGCCCATCGGCATCCGCTTGGTCCTGTCACGGTCGCCGCCGCAGCCGAGCACGATGTGCAGCCTGCCCTCGGTGACCTTGCGCAGTGCGCGCAGGACCGATTCGACGGCGTCCGTCTTGTGTGCGTAGTCGACGACCGCGAGGTAGGGCTGGCCCGCGTCCACGCGCTCCAGGCGGCCCGGCACGCCGGGCACGACGGCGATGCCGTCGGCGGCGGTCTGCGGGTCGATCCCGGCGACGGCGAGGGCGACGATCGCGGCGAGGGTGTTCGCCACGTTGAAGGGGCCCGCGAGCGGCGACTTGGCGGTGATCCGCTCACCCTTGGGGCCGACCGCGACGAACGCGGAGTCCATCGGGCCGACCTCGACCTCCTCGGCGCGCCAGTCGGCGTCCGGGTGTCCTTCGGCGGAGAAGGTGACGACGGGGACGGTGGCCTCTTCGGCCAGCATGCGCCCGTACTCGTCGTCGAGGTTGACGACGCCGAGTTTGCTGCGTTGCGGTGTGAACAGCTGTGCCTTGGCCCGGAAGTAGTCCTCCATGTCGGAGTGGAACTCCATGTGTTCCGGACTGAGGTTGTTGAAGACCGCGATGTCGAAGACACAGCCGTCGACCCGCCCGAGGACGAGCGCGTGGCTGGAGACCTCCATGGCGACCGCGTCGACGCCGCGCTCGCGCATGACCGCGAACAGCGCCTGGAGGTCGGTTGCTTCGGGGGTGGTGCGCTCCGACTTGATGCGCTCCTCGCCGATGCGCATCTCCACGGTGCCGATCAGGCCGGTGGAGCGGAGCGTCTTCAGCCCGCCCTCGACGAGATAGGCCGTGGTGGTCTTGCCGGAGGTGCCGGTGATGCCGATCTGGAGCAGATCGCGGCCGGGATGGCCGTAGATGGTGGCCGCGAGCTCTCCCATCAGGCCGCGCGGGTCGTCGACGACGAGGACCGGCAGCCCGGTGGCGGCGGCGCGCTCGGCGCCGGTCGGGTCGGTCAGCACGGCGACCGCGCCGAGACCGGCCGCCTGCGTCACGAAGTCGGCGCCGTGCAGGCGGGCACCCGGCAGCGCGGCGTAGAGGTCTCCGGGGCGCACCGCGCGGGAGTCATGGGTGATGCCCGTGACCTCCGCGTTCGGCGCCGGGGCGGTGACACCCAGCTGATCGGCGAGCTCCGCGAGGGGTGTGGCGGAGTTCTGGACCGGTCGCGGCGGCCCCGGATATGTCACAGGAACGCCCTTCTGGGTGGTTTGGGACTGATCAGCGTGTGGCACGGCGGTGAGCGTACCGGGCGCACCCCCGCCGGAGCGAAGCGAGGGGCGTGGCGAGCCGTGGTTCCCGGAATCCGGGGTGATCGTTGTCACGAGCTGGTTCCTGGTCCGTTGTGCGTGCGGTCTTGTCCGGGTCCTGGCCGGACCTGATCAAGTCCTGATCAGGGAGTATGGCCGGAATCGATCACGGCGTGAAGGTCACGGGCAGATTGGCGGCCCCCGCTCCGGTGGGCGGGACCTGGAGGGTCTTGAGCGCGAACTCCATGACCTGCTTGTAGATGGGTCCGCAGATCTGGCCGCCGAAGTAGCTGCCCTTGGTGGCGTTCTGGATCGCGCAGTAGACGGTGATCCGGGGCTTGTCGGCGGGGGCGAATCCGGCGAACGACGAGGTGTAGCCGTGGTACTTGCCGGTGGCCGGATCCACGCGGTTGGCCGTACCCGTCTTGCCCGCGACCCGGTAGCCGGGGATGCGCGCCTTGGCGCCGGTGCCCTGCTCGTCGTCCACGACGGACTCCAGCATCTGGGCGAGGGTCTTCGCCGTCTTCTCGCTCACGACCCTCGTCTTCTTCGGCTGGGCGGCCGGGGTGAAGCGGCCGTCGGGCCCCTTCGTGCCGCGCACCAGCGTCGGCTCGACGCGTACACCGCCGTTGGCGATCGTCGAGTAGACGGAGGCCGCCTGCATCGCGTTGATCGACATGCCCTGGCCGAAAGGAATCGTGTACTGCTGGGAGGTCGACCACTTGTCGGCGGGCGCGAGGATGCCCTTCGTCTCACCGGGGAAGCCGAGCCCGGTGTAGCTGCCGATGCCGAACTTGCGCAGATACGAATAGAGGACCTGGTTCGCGTCCTTCTGCGTCTTGCCGAGCTGGCCGGTCGCCAGGATGGTGCCGATGTTGCTGGACTTGGCGAGCACGCCGTTGAGCGTCAGGTTCCAGGTCGCGTGGTCGACGTCGTCCTGGAAGAGGCGGTCGCCGCGGTGCAGCCGGTTGGGCACGACCACGTGCGTCTCGGGCGTTGCGGCGTTCTCCTCCAGTACGGCTGCCATCGACATGACCTTGGCGGTGGAGCCGGGTTCGTACGCGTCCTGGAGGGCCGCGTTGCCCAGGGCCGCCGCATTGGCCTGGGTGAGGTCGTTGGGGTCGAAGCCCGGCGAGTTCGCCATGGCGAGGATCTCGCCGCTGCGGGCGTCCTGCACGATCACGTACCCGCGGTCCGCCTTGGACGCCTTCACCTGCTCGGTGATGGCGTTCTGCGCGGCCCACTGGATGTCGCGGTTGATGGTCAGCTCGACGTCGGAGCCCGCCACGGCGGGTGTCTCCGTCGACCCCGCGGTCGGCACCTGACGGCCGCCGGACTGGGCGTAGCGGATCTTGCCGTCCTTGCCGGCGAGTTCCTTGTTCAGCTTCTGCTCGACTCCGCCGCCGCCCTTGCCGTCGGCGTTGACCCAGCCCAGTATCCCGGCGGCGAGATCGCCGTTCGGATACACGCGCTTGCTGGCCGGGACCGCGACGACGCCCGCGAGGAAGTTGACGGTGCTCTTGTCGGTCTCCGCCTTGACCGCGAGCGTGTTCCTCAGGTCCTTGATCTGCTTCCAGACCTGGGGGGTCTGGCGGTGCGCGAGCAGTGTGTAGCGGGTGTTCTTCGTACGGAGCTTCTTGGCGACGGTGTCCATGTCCTGGCCGAGGATCGGCCCGAGCAGCGCCGCGGCCTGTTCGGGCGCGTCCGTCACCTTCGTCGCTTCCCGCGTGAACATCGTGGGGTCGGCCGTGATGTCGTACGCGTCCACGCTCGTCGCGAGCTCCACGCCGTTACGGTCCGTGATCCCGCCGCGGGTGGCGGCCAGGGTGCGGCCGACGTACCGGTTCTGCTCGGCCTTCGCGGCGTACGCGTTGGCATCCACGGCCTGTACCTGGAGCAGGCGCACGACGAAGGCGATCATCACCAGTGTCAGGGTGAGGCTGACCATGCGCAGCCGGGGCCGGGGGCTGCCCAGCCGCAAAACCTGCGGGCCGCCGGGCCGGGGCGCGCCCGGGCGGCGTGCGGGGCGGGCGCCGGGGCCCGGACGCCGCTGGCCGCCGGGGCGTACGGGCCTGGCGGGGCCGGGCACACGGCGGCGCGGCGGTTCCCTGTCGGACAGTGGATGTCTGCCACGCAGAGCGCGGTCACACCAATCAGCGCCAGCTCGAT
>NZ_JBEYFS010000144.1:0-31123 GCF_040634475.1 Streptomyces sp. NPDC007095 | reverse complement strand
CCCTCGTACTGGACGTACTCGGGTCTGTGCCTGGCGCGGTGAGAGTGCGTGCATGGCGTCGCGGGGCAGACGGGAATTTGACGACAGGGCCTAGGGCTCCGCCCTTGAGGGGATATGCGGCGCTGCCTGTGACGGAGGCGGCGGACGCCACGGTCTTGATGCCGTCCTGAGCGAGATTCGGCACCTTGGAAACCGTGTCTGCGGGGACAGTGGCCGGATGCGTGGTCTCCGCCGTCGTTGGAGTCATTACGAGCCGACACTTGCACGCAGCACGCAGCACGCAGCACGCAGCACGCAGCACGCAGCACGCAGCACGACGCCAGGGTCACGTCTTGCCTGATCAGCTGATGGATACTGACTGCCTGATAGAGATCACACGGTCTCCGGCCCGGAGGGTCGCGGCCTGCGGCTCGGTGTAGTCGAAGACTGCGTTCCCGCGTACGACGGCCACGATCAGATCCGTGCACTCCCGAGGCGATCGACCAACCTCATCCTTGGTCACCGGTCGCTCCGCGAGATCCAGTCCACTTCCGGAGGTCATCAGATCCTCCAAAGCGTCTGCGGCATGAGGGCTGGCCATGGACACACCGAGGAGACGTCCTGCGGAGCTGGAGCTGGTAACGACCGTATCGGCGCCGCTCTGCCTCAACAGCGGTACGTTCTCGTCTTCCCGCACCGCGGCGACGATGGCCGCGCGCTTGTTGAGCTGGCGCGCGGTAAGGGTGACCAATGCCGCGGTGTCGTCGCGCTCAGGGGCAACGATCACCCGGGCAGCACTCTGCAACTCGGCCTTTCGAAGGGTGTCGGAGCGGGTGGCATCTCCGAGTACCGAAACCAGCCCATCGGTGCCGGCGGCCTCCACGATCTTCCGCTGCGGGTCGACAACAACGATCTTGTCCTTGGGGATGCCCTGCCCCAGAAGCGTCTCGATGGCGTGCCGGCCTTTGGTCCCGTAGCCGACGACGACCACGTGATCCCGCATGCGGGAGCGCCAACGATGCACCCGCACCTGTTGGCGGGTGCGCTCGGTGAGCACTTCGAGCGTGGTCCCGACCAGGATGATCAGAAAGAGGACGCGCAGCGGGGTGATTACCAGGATGTTGGTGAGCCGGGCAGCGTCGCTGACCGGGGTGATGTCGCCGTATCCGGTGGTCGAGAGGGTGACGGTCGCGTAGTACGCGGCATCGAGGAAGTCGACGCCGCCGTCTGAGTTGTCGTTGTAGCCGTCCCGGTCGAACCAGACGAGAAACGTAGTGACGGCCAGCACCAACAGGGCCATGGCCAAGCGCCGTAGAACCTGCTGGAGAGGCGGCACGCCGCTCTCGATGGGCATGGTGATCGAACGTCCGGCCTCGGCGTCGTCCAGAGCCTCGGCCCGTGACCGGTACCAGAGAGACCGGAGAATCGAGAACCTCCCGGTCTTGGACGGTGGTTGCTTCTCGTCGTTCATCGCTTGCCCCCTGCGACGGTGATCCAGCCGGCGTGGTGACCATGATCTCGGACGACGCTGCACCGGTGTTGAACCACAGAACCCGGCACGTCCCTCTCCTGGGTGGCTTCGGACGTATGCCGGGTGAGGTTCTGTTCGATGAAGATCAGCCAAAGCCTCACCGGGCGGTTCGGTGTGTCCGCTGGTACTGAAGCTTCGTCTCGGGGCTGAAGATGTCCTCCCGGGCCGGTTGCACAAGGTCGTTGTCCATGCCCATAAGGTACTTTCGGGAAACTGATGGAGGGCGACTTTGCGCGACCACACCGTCGTTGTGGGGTTCGGGACCAAGGGGCGGTCGGCGGTGCGGACCGTTTGTGCGACCGGGCTGAAGAAGGAGCAGGTCGTGGTCGTCGACCCCAGCGCCAAGGCGGTCGACGCGGCGACGGCCGAAGGGTATGCCGCGGTCGTCGGGGACGCGACCCGCAGTGATGTGCTGATGCGGGCCGAGGTCCACAAGGCGCGGCAGATCATCATCGCGACCCAGCGCGACGACACGGCCGTGCTGGTCACGCTGACCGCACGCCAGCTCAACCGGCAGGCGAAGATCGTCGCCGCGGTGCGTGAGGAGGAGAACGCGCCGCTGCTCAAGCAGTCCGGCGCCGACGCCGTCATCACCAGTGCCAGCGCGGCCGGACGGCTCCTCGGGCTCTCCGTGCTCAGCCCCAGCGCCGGCATGGTCATGGAAGACCTCATCCAGCAGGGCAGCGGGCTCGACATCGCGGAACGGCCGGTCGTGAAGGCCGAGGTGGGCAAGGGCGTACGCGAGACGGACGACCTGGTGGTCAGTGTCGTACGGGGGCATCGCGTGCTCGGTTACGACGATCCGGCCATCGGGAAGCTCCGGTTGACGGACCGGCTGATCACCATCGTGCGGGTCACGCGCGGCACACAGGTGGCACCGCACAGCCGACCGCTGCCCCAGGACTGAATCCTCGGGGCTGAATCCTCGGACTTCCGCGGACACCCACCCAGCGTGCCGGGACCACGCGACCACCCTCGTCGTCGTCCGCCGGGTCGAGCGCCGCGGCAGCGCGCCGCGGACGGTGCCCGCGGGCTTCTCACGGTGTGACAGGGGTAGCGTCAGCTTCATGAAGGCAGTGACGATCACCCAGCCCGGCGGCCCCGAAGTGCTCACGTGGACGGATGTGCCGGACCCCGTTCCCGGGCACGGAGAAGTTCTCGTCGAAGTAGTGGCCAGCGCCGTCAACCGCGCCGATCTGATGCAACGGCAGGGCTTCTACAACCCGCCGCCCGGCGCCTCCGCGTACCCCGGACTCGAATGCTCGGGCCGGATCGTCGAGATCGGCCCCGGAGTCTCCGGATGGGCCGTCGGCGACGAGGTCTGCGCGCTGCTCGCGGGCGGCGGATACGGCGAGAAGGTCGCCGTCCCGGCGGGACAGCTGCTGCCCGTTCCCGAGGGCCTGGACCTCAGGCAGGCGGCCGCGCTGCCCGAGGTGACCTGCACTGTCTGGTCCAACGTCTTCATGGTCTCCCACCTGCGCCCGGGCGAGACCCTGCTCGTGCACGGCGGCTCAAGCGGCATCGGCACCATGGCGATCCAGCTGGCGAAGGCCGTCGGTGCGAAGGTCGCCGTCACGGCCGGTACCAAGGAGAAGCTCGACTTCTGCGCCGAACTCGGCGCGGACATCCTCATCAACTACCGCGAGCAGGACTTCGTCGAGGAGATCGAGCGGGCCACGGACGGCTCGGGCGTCGATGTCATCCTCGACAACATGGGCGCCAAGTACCTCGACCGGAACGTGCGGGCCCTCGCGGTCAACGGACGGCTCGCGATCATCGGTCTGCAGGGCGGCGCCAAGGGAGAGCTGAACATCGGCGCGCTCCTCACGAAGCGTGCCGCGATCAGCGCCACCTCGCTGCGCGCCCGCCCGCTCGGGGAGAAGGCGGCGATCGCCGCGGCCGTGCGCGAGCACGTGTGGCCGCTGATCGCCTCCGGCCATGTACGGCCGGTCGTCGACCGCGAGCTGCCGATGAGCGAGGCGGCGACGGCTCACCAGGTCCTGGAGGAGAGCGGCCACATCGGCAAGGTCCTCCTCGTCGTCCCCGGCAAGGAGTAGGCAAGGACTGGGCAAGGACTGGGAAGGGACTAGAAGGGGACGAGGGGCCGTTCCCGGCAACGACTGCGACACCGAAGCCCGGCGACCCGGTCCGGGTGCCCGGGCGATCCGCTCAGCCGCGTCGCAGGCGCAGGGCGAGGAAGGCGAGGCCCAGGCCGAGGCCGATGAGGATCAGCCCGCCGCCGAGAGGCAGGATCTTGAGGACCGGTTCGGGGGTGGTCGCCGGGCCGACCTCGTCGTGCTGGACGGGCACGGCCGCGGGCCGCGACGGCTCGGGGGCACCGGTCGCCTCCGGGCGGTCCGACGCGGCGTTCTCCCCGGCGGGGTCGCGGTCCGTGTACGTCGGCACGGTGTCCTCGCGGCTCCCGCTCCCGTCCTCGTCCGGCGCCGAGGGCTCCTCGCGCCCTGGACGCCTACGGCCCTCGCCCGCGCTGCTCCCCGCGCGGGATGCGCCGGCGCTCGGAGCGGGATCGGCGGCGTACGACACCGAGTGCGGGACGGCGCGTGAGACGGCGTACGAAGGGGATACCGCGCCGGTCGTCAGGACGAGCAGCAGTCCGGGCACACGGAGCACGGTGAGTCGTGGAGTCACGTGGGTGACCCCCTCCCGGTGAGGAGTCCCATGATCAATGGGGCAAGCCTCACATGACCTACCCTTCCCGGCATCTCGGCGGTCACCTGGACGGTGGATCACGCTGCATGGGGGGCACCACCGTGATGGGGTGGAGGTGTGCGAGAGAATGGCGGCATGGAGATGCCGAGGAACGAAAGGTCGCCGGAGAACCCCCAGATCCTGGTCGTGGGCCAGGACGGGATGGCTCTCGGCGGCACCGGAGACGAGGACTCCCGCGAGGTCCCGGTGACAGAGATGGTCGAACAGCCCGCCAAGGTCATGCGTATCGGGAGCATGATCAAGCAACTTCTCGAAGAGGTGCGCGCCGCGCCCCTGGACGAGGCGAGCCGGGTCCGGCTCAAGGAGATCCACGCCAGCTCCGTGAAGGAGCTGGAGGACGGCCTGGCGCCCGAGCTGGTCGAGGAGCTGGAGCGGCTCTCGCTGCCCTTCACACACGACGCGACCCCCAGCGACGCCGAGCTGCGCATCGCGCAGGCCCAGCTGGTGGGCTGGCTCGAGGGCCTCTTCCACGGGATCCAGACGACTCTGTTCGCCCAGCAGATGGCGGCGAGGGCCCAGCTGGAGCAGATGCGCCGCGCGCTCCCGCCGGGTGTCGGCGGCCTGGACGGCGACGAGGACCCGCGCGCGGGCGGCCGCTCCGGCGGACCGTACCTGTAGCCCTGGGCGACCCCTTCTCACGAAACGGGCCCGGCACGTGAAGTGCCGGGCCCGCCTTATGGGTATTCATGGGCGCTATGGGCGCTCATGAGTGTTATGGGTCTTATGTGTGGTGGTTCAGGACGGGTTGCCCGAAGAGACGCTCAGCTCGATCTCCGGCATGTTCTTGGGATCGACGTCCACGCCCGCGGAGGGGAACTGATCCATGATCGTGTCCTGGCCGTAGGTGTTCTCGTCGACCTTCTTGATCTTCATCTGCCAGCCAGCGGCCTGGAAGCAGGACTTCACGGACGTCAGGTTCTTGTACTGGAAGTCCGGAATCTGGATCTTGTTCGGGTCGTTGTACGACTCCTGCGGAGACGTGCACTTCTCCTTGTCGATCGTCTTCGACGTGTCCGGACCCTTGTGCCCCGCCACCACGGACGGCGAGGGGCTGCTGCCGCCGCCTCCCTGGTTGTCGCCGCCGCCGTTGTTGTTCAGCGCGAGGGCGGTGATCAGACCGCCGATCGCGACGAGCGCGACCACGATCGAGCCGACGACGACCGCCCTGTTGCCCTTGCGGCCACCGGAACCGCCCGGGACGGAGGTCTGGGGCTGGGGCGCGAGGTGGTACGGCGGCGGGGTCGACATGCCCTGCTGGGGGGCGTACGCCGGGACCCCCGGCGTCGGGTAGCCCCCCTGCTGCGGATATCCGTACGCCTGGGACGGCGCGGGCGGCGGGGTCGGCGCGCCGTAGGGATTGGGCTGGTACGGCGTCTGCACGGGCCCCGGGGCCGGCATCGCCTGGTCCACGGGCGGGAAGACGGCCGAGCCGACACCCGCGCCGCTCGACGTCCTGGCCCCCGGCACGATGCTCGGCGCGGCGGCCTGCAGGGACTGGGACACCCGCAGACACTCGTCGCGCATGGTCTCGGCGCTCGGGAAGCGCTCGTTCGGGTTCTTCTTCAGCGCGCGGGCGATCAGCGCGTCCACCGCCGGGGGCAGCGAGCGGTTGATCGAGGAGGGCGTGACCGGCTCCTCCTGGACATGCGCGTACGCGATGGCCAGCGGTGAGTCGGCCTCGAACGGCAGCCGCCCGGTGACCAGTTGGAACAGCATGATGCCGACGGAGTAGAGGTCGGACCGGGCGTCCACGCCCCGGCCGAGCGCCTGCTCCGGGGAGAGGTACTGAGGGGTGCCGACGACCATGCCGGTCTGCGTCATCGACGTGACACCGGACTGCATGGCGCGGGCGATGCCGAAGTCCATCACCTTGACGACGTTGCGCTTCGTCATCATCACGTTGCCCGGTTTGATGTCCCGGTGGACCAGGCCCATCTCGTGGCTGATCTCCAGGGCCGCCAGCACATCCGCGGTGATCTTCAGGGCCTTGTCGGCGGGCATGGCGCCGTGCTGCGCGATGTCCTGGTCGAGCACGGAGCCGAGCGGGCGGCCCTCGACGTACTCCATGACGATGTACGGCGTCGTCATGCCGCCCAGTTCGTCCTCGCCGGTGTCGAAGACCGAGACGATGTTCGTGTGCGTGAGTTTCGCCACCGCCTGGGCCTCGCGGCGGAAGCGCTCGCGAAAGGCCTGCTCGCGGCCGAGCTCGGTGTGCAGTGTCTTGATCGCGACCTGACGGTCGAGCACCGAGTCGTAGGCGAGGTGCACCGAGGCCATGCCGCCCTCGCCGAGCAGATCACGCAGCTGGTAGCGGCCGCCGGCGACCGCGCCTCCCGCGTACCGGCCCTGTGCGCCGTCCTGGCTCATGTTCTGCGTCCCCCATTGGCGCGGATTGTTCTGCGTGTGCTGCGAGCTGTCCTGCGCGCGCTCCGCGCGGTCGTGCGGTGATCCGCGTGGTGAACTGCGCGGTGAACTGCCCTGTGATCCGTACTGAGTCCGTCTGAGTCCGTGCTGTGATCGATCTGTGTCTCGTTGATCGATTGGCTGATTCCCGGCCAAGTCTGCCGTAGGGCACTGACACGTCAAGCGCGGTGCCCGTTCCGTGACCGTCTGCGAAAGAAGCGTCGCGGAAGCGTTACAGGTGCCGTACGGGCGGTACACAGAATTTGCACGCCGACACCCTGGACAGGTTTCATGGCCGGTCCATCTCACTTCCATCTCGGGCCGGAGCCTTGCGCGAAGCCTGTAGCGTGGCCCGACGGAGACCGTAACAACCACCGCGCAGACCGCGGGCAGAAACGACGGCGAGGACTGATGGCACAGCAGCAGCGCGCTCAGGGCCCGTCCGACCCCGAGGCGACTGGCGGCGGTATGTCAGATGCGCCGGAGATGTGGGGTAATGGCGGACTTGTGGGGGACGGCCGATACCGGCTGACCCACAGACTAGGCCGGGGCGGCATGGCCGAGGTGTTTGCGGCCGAGGACGTGCGCCTCGGGCGCACCGTCGCGGTCAAGCTGCTCCGCTCCGACCTGGCCGAGGACCCGGTGTCCAAGGCCCGCTTCACGCGTGAGGCGCAGTCGGTGGCCGGACTCAACCACCACGCAGTCGTCGCCGTGTACGACTCGGGCGAGGACGTCGTCGGCCACGCGACCGTGCCGTACATCGTGATGGAGCTCGTCGAGGGCCGCACGATCCGCGACCTGCTGATCAACGCCGAGGCCCCCGGGCCCGAGCAGGCGCTGATCATCGTGTCCGGTGTCCTGGAGGCGCTCGCCTACTCGCACCAGCACGGCATCGTGCACCGCGACATCAAGCCGGCGAACGTGATCATCACGAACACCGGTGCGGTGAAGGTGATGGACTTCGGCATCGCGCGCGCCCTGCACGGCGCGCAGTCGACGATGACCCAGACCGGCATGGTCATGGGCACGCCGCAGTACCTCTCCCCGGAGCAGGCTCTCGGCAAGGCCGTCGACCACCGCTCCGACCTGTACGCGACCGGCTGTCTGCTGTACGAACTGCTCGCGCTGCGACCCCCGTTCACCGGCGAGACGCCGCTGTCGGTGGTCTACCAGCACGTCCAGGACATCCCGGTACCCCCTTCCGAGGTCGCGCAGGGGGCGCCGCCGGAGCTCGACGGGCTCGTCATGCGCTCCCTCGCGAAGGAGCCGGACGACCGGTTCCAGACCGCCGAGGAGATGCGCGGCCTTGTCCAGTACGGGCTGCAGATGCTGTACGACCAGGGCGGGCACACCGGCACCTGGAACACCGGCCCGGTCGCCATGCACGAGGGGTTCCACACCCCGGCGTCCGGCTTCGCGGGTACGACCGCGCTGCCGCATCCCGGTGAGTCCGGCACCACGCAGATCCCGGCGCCGATCATCCCGCCGTACGGCAGCGGCGGGGACGACGGCGGCTTCGAGGGGCACGGCAACCACGGCAGCGGCCGCGGCAAGCTGTGGATCCTCGCGGTCCTCGCGGTGATCGCGATCGCGGCGGGCGTCGCGCTCGCGCTCCACAACACCGGTGGCACCGGTGGCGGCGGGAGCGGTACGACCCACTCGCCGACCACCACGCCGTCCGCCAAGGACAACGAGACCAGCGCGAGTCCCAGCGACAGCCCCACGGACACCGCGACGGACGATTCCACGGACGACAACACCAGCTCGGGCGGCGGTTCGGACTACACGCCGTCCTACACGCCGTCCCCGAGCTACAGCAGCCAGCCCTCGAACCAGCCGTCGAACACGGCCACGGACGCGACGCCGACGGATACGACGCCTTCGGACCCGGCGACCGAGACCCAAGCTCCGACGACGCCGGCCGCTCCGACGGACGGCGTCATCGGCGGCGACAGCCAGGGCAGCTCACAGGGTCCTTGAGGGACACCGACGGAAACGCCCTCCACGCGCGCGTGAAGCCCGAAACGGGCGCCACGCGCGCGTGGTGTTCTCCTCCCCCCTCGGTCGCGGTGTTCGCGCCCCGGCCCGGTGTCTCCCCCGACCGGTCGGGGATCAGCCCGCGAACGTCTCGCACACCGCGTCGTACTCCCGCGTCCACCACACCGCCAGCGCCGAGGCCGCCGGGAACTGCGGATCGGCGCGGGTGTCACCGCGCTCGTAGTGCCAGCGCAGCATCCAGAAGTCGTTGAGGCGCTCCCACCACACCCGGTGCACGGCGGCCGCCAGCTCGGCGGGGCCGGCGCCCGCGGTACGCCGGTACGCGCGCGCGTAGGCCCGCACCTTCGCCAGGTCCAGGGCGCCGACGGGACGTACGAAGAAGATCACCGCGGCACGTACGGCCTCCTCGGCGCGGGGATGGACGCCCAGCCGGTCCCAGTCGACGATCGCGGCCGGTTCGCCGTTGCGATAGAGCAGGTTGAAGGGGTGGAAGTCGCCGTGCACCCAGCCCACCGAGCCGCCCTGCGGGGGCCGTCGGTCGGCATGGCGCTCCAGCAGGGCGCGCCGCTCCAGGAGCCGGTGCCGGGCCAGCTCGTCGAAGGCGTCGTACGGGCGGTGGCGGCGCACCCGGGCGAGCAGGCGGTCGATGAGCGCGAAGGTGTCTGCGGGGTCGGCTCCCCGGGCCGGATCCACTCCTTCCGCCGCCGCTGAGCCTCCCGCTCCGGCCTTCGCTGAGCCTCCCGCTCCGGCCTTCGCTGAGCCTCTGGCCCTCGCTGAGCCTCCGGCCCTCGCTGAGCCTCCGGCCCTCGCTGAGCCTCCCGCGCCCGCCGATCCTTCCGTCGCCCCGGTGAAGCCGGTCGGTCTCGCCGGGGCGCGGCCCTCCGTCGGCATCACCCGCTCCAGGCTCGCGTGGACGACGCCCAGGAGCGCCCCCAGCCGCGCGCACTGCTCCGTGGTGAGCTGGCCGCCGTGCTGGTGCCGGCCGTCGATCCAGGGGTGCAGCGCGTACGCGTGGCCCCCGATGACGGCGACGGTGCGCCCGTCGGTACCGGTCAGCGGCGGGGCGACGGGGACGCCGAGGTCCGCGAGACGCTGGGTCGCCCGGTGCTGGCGGGCGATCGCGACGGGGTCGGCGGTCTCGGGGTCGAAATGGTGCTTGAGGAAGTAGCGGCCGCGGGTGGTGCGGAGCCGGTATCCGCGGTTGAGCAGCCCCTGTTCGACGGGGTCGCAGGTCAGCGCGGACCCGGCGGCGTACTGGCGGAGGAGGGCGCCCAAAGGGGGCGCGTGAGACACCGGGGGTGGTGCAGATAGGCGCGGCACGCGCCAGATGCTAGGGCACGGACCGGGCCTCTGACCTCGTGTTTGTCACAGACAGTCGTCTTCGATCACGGGGCAGTCACAGGGTGCTCCGGAACTGGCGTTCCATGGCATCGCCCATGGAATGGACGGTGGAGAACTGGGGCTCGATGCTCAGATGGACCGGGTCGAAGGGCTCGCCGTCCATGAACCGCGGCGCGGGCCCGAACAGCTCCCGGTGGGCCTCGGTCGGCTCCAAGGCCTCGCACGTGCCCACGATCTGCACGGACCACACGCTCTCGCCGGGTCCTGCCGAAGCCAGGTTGTCGGTGCCGTAGGCGACGACGCTGCCGAGGCAGGCCCGGTGGTACCCGCAGCCCCGGTGCAGGCGCAACAGGACGCGGCCGTCCACCACGACGTGGCGGGCGAGGGCGAGGAAGGGCATGGCGCGCAGGCTGGCGGCCAACCGGCCATGGTCGGTACGGCGGAGGAGTTCCACGGCGAGCTCTTCGTCGATGGGCATGCCCCCAATTTCCGGCACTCTGAAGGCCCCGAAAAAGAGGCACCCGCCCCCTGAAGAGGGGCCGAAGGTCCCGAAGAACAAGTAGGGCGGTATCGACGGCGCCGTACCCGGTGACCCGAGTTCAGTCGCACCGAGCGACCCGTGTTCATTGGTGCCGCACTCAGTGGTGCTGCTTCTCCGCCTGGAGGCGCGCCACATAGGCGGCGGCCTGGGAGCGCCGTTCCATGCCCAGTTTGGACAACAGGCTCGACACGTAATTCTTGATCGTCTTTTCGGCGAGATGCAGCCGCTCGCCGATGGAGCGGTTGGTGAGCCCCTCGCCGATCAGGTCGAGGATCTTGCGCTCCTGCTCGGTGAGGTGCCCGAGCTTGTCGTCGTTCCTGGCACCGCCGCCGTGCCGAAGCCGCTTCAGGACCTGGGCGGTGGCCACGGGGTCGAGCAGCGACTTGCCGGCCGCGACATCGCGTACGGCCGAGAGCAGTTCGGCGCCGCGGATCGCCTTCAGCGCATAGCCCGACGCGCCCGCCATGATCGCGTCGAAAAGCGCCTCGTCGTCGGCGAAGGAGGTCAGCATCAGGCACTTGATGTCCTCGTTCTGCGACCGGATCTCGCGACAGACCTCCACTCCGCTGCCGTCCGGGAGCCGTACGTCCAGGATCGCGACGTCCGGGGCCGTGGCCGGGATCCGCACCAGCGCGTCGGCCGCCGTACCGGCCTCGCCGACGACCTCGATGCCGTCCTCCCCTGAAAGCAACTCATGGACACCGCGTCGTACCACCTCGTGATCGTCGAGGAGAAATACGGTAATTTTTCCACTTTCGGGCACAAAGTCAGTGTCACACGCCACCCTTGGCCCTGCCCGGGGTGAACTCTTCCCGTGCCTGGGGTGACCGGGATAACGTGCCCGTGTTCCGGCCCCCTGCGAGGCTGTGACCAGTGCTGTGACCAGCGACTGTTCCCGACCGGCGTGCATTACTTGGAAATCCGACTAATAAGTAGTGGGAAGTCCAACCAAAAACGCAGGTCAGGAGGGGTTTCACAGAATTGTGGAGCACTGGGTAACGTGGCCGTTGCAGGGCGCTCGCCGGGGCACCTGTCACGCCTGTTCCCGGCCGAGTGCACCCACCCCGTGCACGGGTACTTGGAGCAGGCGAGCCGCACTGGCCACCCGGCAACCCCGGGGGCCGGACCGACGGAGGAGCACACGTGACCGTGGAGAGCACTGCCGCGCGCAAGCCGCGACGCAGCGCCGGTACGACCGCTGCGAAAAGCGGCGCCGGTACGACCGGTACGAAGAGCGCCGCGAGCAAGCGCACCAGCGCGGCCGGCAAGAAGTCACCGGGCGTACCCGGCGCACCTGGCGCATCGGGCCCCGGTCCCGAGCTCGTCCAGCTGCTGACGCCGGAGGGCGAGCGGGTCAAGGACGCCACGTACGACCCGTACGTCGCCGACATCACCCCCGAAGAGCTGCGCGGTCTGTACCGGGACATGGTGCTGACCCGCCGCTTCGACGCCGAGGCCACCTCCCTGCAACGCCAGGGCGAGCTGGGCCTGTGGGCCTCGCTGCTCGGCCAGGAGGCCGCCCAGATCGGCTCCGGGCGGGCCACCCGCGAGGACGACTACGTCTTCCCGACCTACCGCGAGCACGGCGTCGCCTGGTGCCGCGGGGTCGACCCGACCAACCTGCTCGGCATGTTCCGGGGTGTGAACAACGGCGGCTGGGACCCGAACAGCAACAACTTCCACCTGTACACGATCGTCATCGGCTCGCAGACGCTGCACGCCACCGGCTACGCCATGGGCGTCGCCAAGGACGGCGCGGACTCGGCCGTGATCGCGTATTTCGGGGACGGCGCCTCCAGCCAGGGCGACGTCGCCGAATCGTTCACGTTCGCCGCGGTCTACAACGCCCCGGTCGTGTTCTTCTGCCAGAACAACCAGTGGGCGATCTCCGAGCCGACCGAGAAGCAGACCCGCGTCCCGCTCTACCAGCGCGCGCAGGGCTACGGCTTCCCGGGCGTCCGGGTCGACGGAAACGACGTCCTGGCCTGCCTGGCGGTCACCAAGTGGGCGCTGGAGCGGGCCCGCCGCGGCGAGGGCCCCACCCTCGTGGAGGCGTACACCTACCGCATGGGCGCGCACACCACCTCGGACGACCCGACCAAGTACCGGGCCGACGAGGAGCGCGAGTCGTGGGAGGCGAAGGACCCGATCCTGCGCCTGCGCACGTACCTGGAGGCTTCAAACCACGCGGACGAGGGATTCTTCGCGGAACTTGAGGCCGAGAGCGAGGCGTTGGGCAAACGAGTACGCGAAGTCGTCCGCGCCATGCCGGACCCGGACCGCTTCGCCATCTTCGAGAACGTGTACGCCGACGGGCACGCGCTCGTCGACGAGGAGCGGGCCCAGTTCGCCGCCTACCAGGCGTCGTTCGCGGATGAAGGGGAGGGCAAGTAGCGATGGCTGCGGAAAAGATGGCGCTGGCCAAGGCGATCAACGAGTCGCTGCGCACGGCCCTCGACGCCGACCCCAAGGTCCTGATCATGGGTGAGGACGTCGGCAAGCTCGGCGGTGTCTTCCGGGTCACCGACGGGCTCCAGAAGGACTTCGGCGAGGACCGGGTCATCGACACCCCGCTCGCCGAGTCGGGCATCGTCGGTACGGCGATCGGTCTCGCGCTGCGCGGCTACCGGCCGGTGGTGGAGATCCAGTTCGACGGTTTCGTCTTCCCGGCGTACGACCAGATCGTCACGCAGCTCGCGAAGATGCACGCGCGGGCGCTCGGCAAGATCAAGCTTCCCGTCGTGATCCGGATTCCGTACGGCGGTGGCATCGGCGCGGTCGAGCACCACTCCGAGTCCCCCGAGGCGCTGTTCGCGCACGTGGCGGGCCTCAAGGTGGTCTCCCCCTCGAACGCCTCCGACGCGTACTGGATGATGCAGCAGGCCATCCAGAGCAACGACCCGGTGATCTTCTTCGAGCCGAAGCGGCGCTACTGGGACAAGTCCGAGGTCAACAAGGACGCGATTCCCGGACCGCTGCACAAGGCGGTCGTGGCACGCGAGGGCAGCGATCTGACGCTCGCCGCCTACGGCCCGATGGTGAAGGTCTGCCTGGAGGCCGCCGCGGCCGCCCAGGAGGAGGGCAAGTCGATCGAGGTCCTGGACCTGCGCTCGATGTCCCCCATCGACTTCGACTCCGTCCAGGCCTCGGTGGAGAAGACCCGCCGCCTGGTCGTGGTGCACGAGGCCCCGGTCTTCCTCGGTACGGGCGCGGAGATCGCCGCCCGCATCACGGAGCGGTGCTTCTACCACCTGGAGGCACCCGTCCTGCGGGTGGGCGGCTATCACGCCCCCTATCCGCCGGCGCGCCTGGAAGAGGAGTACCTTCCGGGCCTGGACCGGGTGCTCGACGCCGTCGACCGCTCGCTGGCGTACTGAGGAGAGGGTCGTGACGACGATGACTGAGAACGCGTCGGGGCTCCGCGAGTTCAAGATGCCCGACGTGGGCGAGGGACTCACCGAGGCGGAGATCCTCAAGTGGTACGTCCAGCCCGGTGACACGGTCACCGACGGCCAGGTCGTCTGCGAGGTCGAGACCGCCAAGGCCGCCGTGGAACTTCCCATCCCGTACGACGGCGTGGTGCGCGAACTCCACTTCCCCGAGGGGACGACGGTGGACGTGGGCCAGGTGATCATCGCGGTGGACGTGGCCGGCGGATCGGCGCCGACCGGGCAGGCCCCCGTCGCCGTGGAAGCCCCTGTGGCCGAGGCGCCCACCGCCCCCACCCCCCAGCCACCGGTCGCCGAGGAACCCAAGCCCGAGGGCCGCACGCCGGTCCTCGTCGGGTACGGAGTGGCCGAGGCCTCCACGAAGCGCCGCCCTCGCAAGGGCACCGAGGTCCCGGCCCAGCAGCCCGAGACGTTCCTGGCGGCCACCGCGATCCAGGGCGAACTCAACGGCCATGGCCACGGGTCCGTGCCGGGCGGGCAGCGCCCCCTCGCCAAACCCCCGGTCCGCAAGCTCGCCAAGGACCTCGGCGTCGACCTGGCCACGATCACGCCTTCGGGTCCGGACGGCATCATCACGCGCGAGGACGTGCACGCGGCGGTCGCACCGGTTCCGGCCGCGGAGCAGCCGGCCGTGACGGCGCCCCCGGTTCCCGCCCAGGCCCAGGCTCCCGCTCCGGTCGTCATGTACGACACGGCGCGAGAGACCCGTATCCCGGTCAAGGGGGTCCGCAAGGCCACGGCCGCCGCGATGGTCGGCTCGGCGTTCACCGCTCCGCACGTCACCGAGTTCGTGACGGTCGACGTGACGCGCACGATGAAGCTCGTCGAGGAGCTCAAGCAGGACAAGGAGATGCAGGGCCTGCGGGTCAATCCGCTCCTGCTCATCGCCAAGGCCCTGCTGGTCGCCATCAAGCGCAACCCGGACGTCAACGCGTCCTGGGACGAGGCGACCCAGGAGATCGTGCTCAAGCACTACGTGAACCTGGGCATCGCCGCCGCCACCCCGCGTGGTCTGATCGTCCCGAACATCAAGGACGCCCACACCAAGACCCTCCCCCAACTCGCCGGGTCCCTGGGCGAGCTGGTGGCCACGGCCCGCGAGGGCAAGACCTCACCCGCCGCGATGCAGGGCGGCACGGTCACGATCACGAACGTCGGCGTCTTCGGCGTCGACACCGGCACGCCGATCCTCAACCCCGGCGAGTCGGCGATCCTCGCGATCGGCGCGATCAAGCTCCAGCCGTGGGTCCACAAGGGCAAGGTCAAGCCCCGCCAGGTGACGACACTCGCGCTGAGCTTCGACCACCGCCTGGTCGACGGCGAACTGGGCTCCAAGGTCCTGGCCGACGTGGCGGCGGTCCTGGAACAGCCGAAGCGGCTGATCACCTGGGCGTGAGCGCGTGAGCGAAGGCGGAGCCGAGCGTCCTTAGGGGCGCGCGGCCCAGCACGACGAAGGGGGCCCGTCGCGGTGAGCGACGGGCCCCCTTCGGCTGGTGTCCGGGAAACTACTTGGCGAAGCCGTAGTTCAGGAGCTTGGTGGCGTCCGTGGCGCGCTGGGTGATCGAGGTCGACGCGAGGACCGTGCCGATGATCGTCTTGCCGTTGCGGGTGGCGGCGAAGACGAGGCAGTACTTGGCCTCGGGGCCGGAGCCGGTCTTCACGCCGATGGTGCCGCTGTAGCTGCTGAGCAGCGTGTTCGTGTTGGTCCACGCCGCCATGGTGCGGGTGCTGCCGGTCTTCGTGACGGTCTTCGCCGTGTACGACTTGGTCTTGACGACCGTGCGGAACGTGGCGCTCTTCATCGCGCTGCTGGCGAGCTTCGTCAGGTCGCGCGGCGTCGAGTAGTTGTTGCCGTTGCCGATGCCGTCGAACGAGTCGAACTTCGTCTTCGTCATGCCGAGGCTCTTCGCCGTGGTGTTCATCTTGCCGATGAACGACTTCACACGGGCGGCACGGGTGGAGCCCGAGCCGAACTTGTCGGCGAGCGCGTAGGCGGCGTCACAGCCGGACGGCAGCATCAGACCGTAGAGGAGCTGACGGACGGTGACCTTGTCACCGACGATCAGGTGGGCGGAGGACGCGGTGTTGGCGACGATGTAGTCGCTGTACGCCTTCTGGATCGTGACCTTGGCGTCGAGGTTGAGGTTCGGCTGCGCGAGCACGACCTTGGCGGTCATGATCTTGGTGGTGGAACCGGTGGAACGCTGGGTGTCCGCAGCCTTGGTGTACAAGGTCTTGGCCGTGCCGTTGTTCATCACGTAGCCGCCGGCGGCGGCGATCGTGGGCGTCGTGACGGCCCCTGCGGGGGCGGCCCCGAAAGCTCCGGCCGCCAGCACGGCGCCGGTGGTGACGGTGACAGCGGCGGCTCGACGGAAACGCGTGCCCTTAATGCCGGTAATCAAAATGAACGCTCCGAATGCGCGAAATGCCCCTGGGAGAACGGCACATGACAGTGCCGTCTTACGTACGGACTCGTGAGGGGCTCAAAGGGATGCACGGAAGGTGGGGTGGAATTATGTGACGTGGATTACGCCGAGAGGCGGGCGTTGACCGCGTGAAGGCTACCGGTCCGCATCCTGGACGACGCGCGACCATGCGTACGTGTTGTATCTATGATGTGCGCATGTCTGCCGCGCCGTCCGTGACCGCTCCGCCCGCCACCAAGCAACCCCCCGCCGCCGACCGCGTCTACGCCCACGTCAAGCGCGGTGTCCTGGAACGTCGTTACGAGGGCGGGACGCTGCTCACCGAGGGCGAACTCGCCGAGGCCGTGGGTGTCTCGCGCACGCCGGTGCGCGAGGCGTTGCTCCGGCTCGAGGTCGAGGGCCTGATCAAGCTCTACCCGAAGAAGGGCGCGCTCGTCCTGCCCGTCTCCGCGCAGGAGATCGCGGACGTGGTCGAGACACGGCAACTCGTGGAGGAACACTCGGTCCGCAAGGCCGTACCCGCTTCGCCGCGTCTCATCGCGCGCCTGGAGGAACTCCTCGCACAGCAGAAGGAGCAGGCCGCCGCGGGAGACCTGGCCGGCGCCGCCGTCACCGACCGATGCTTCCACGCCGAGATCGTCCGCAGCGGCGGCAACGAGATCCTCTCCCGGCTCTACGACCAGTTGCGCGACCGGCAGTTGCGGATGGGCGTCGCCGTCATGCACGCGCATCCGGACCGGATCACCAAGACGCTCACCGAGCACGAGGCGATCCTCGAAGCGCTGCGGTCGGGCGACGCGGAGGCGGCGGTCAATATCGTCCACGGTCACGTCAGCTGGTTCTCGAACCTGGCGCGGGGAGAGGTCCGATGAGCTCCCACTCGGCCGTCTCGCTTCCGGGAGACCCGCCCGGCGGCCGCCGGGCGATCGGCGTCTGGGGCATCGGCGTCTCCGTCTACTTCGTCGCCGTCATCTTCCGTACGTCGCTGGGAGTGGCCGGGCTCGACGCCGCGGACCGCTTCCATGTGAACGCCTCCGCGCTCTCCACCTTCTCGATCCTCCAACTCCTCGTCTACGCGGGCATGCAGATACCCGTGGGACTGCTGGTCGACGGGCTCGGCACCAAGAAGGTGCTGACCATCGGCGTACTGCTCTTCACGGCGGGCCAGTTGGGCTTCGCGTTCTCCTCCACGTACGGGATGGCGCTGGCCTCGCGCGCGCTGCTGGGCTGCGGGGACGCGATGACGTTCATCAGCGTGCTGCGCCTGGGCACGCGATGGTTCCCGGCGCGGCGGGGGCCGTTGGTCGCGCAGCTCGCCGGTCTTGTGGGTATGGCGGGCAACCTGGTCTCCACCCTTGTCATCGCGCGGCTGCTGCACGGGGTGGGGTGGACGACGGCGTTCGCGGGCAGCGCGTTCGCCGGGGTCGTCGTCCTCGTGCTCCTTCTTCTCTTCCTGAAGGACCACCCCGAGGGGCACGAGCCGGAACCGTTCCCGCATCAGGGAGCCGCGTATGTGCGCCGGCAGATCGCGGCGTCGTGGCGGGAACCCGGTACGCGGCTGGGGATGTGGGTGCACTTCACGACACAGTTCCCGGCGATGGTCTTCCTGCTCCTGTGGGGCATGCCGTTCCTGGTCCAGGCACAGGGGCTGTCGCGGGCGACGGCCGGTGAACTGCTCACCCTCGTGGTGCTGTCCAACATGTTCGTGGGTCTTGTCTACGGACAGATCGTCGCCCGGCATCACGCGGCGCGGCTGCCGCTGGCGCTCGGGACCGTGACGGCGACGGCGGTGGTCTGGGCGAGTGCGCTGGCGTATCCCGGTGACCGGGATCCCATGTGGCTGCTGGTCGTGCTGTGCGCGGTGCTCGGTGCGTGTGGGCCGGCTTCCATGATCGGGTTCGACTTCGCGCGGCCCGCCAATCCGCCGGAACGGCAGGGGACCGCGTCCGGGATCACCAACATGGGTGGTTTCGTCGCCTCCATGACGACGTTGTTCGCGATCGGCGTGCTGCTGGACGCGACCGGGGACAACTATCGCGTCGCCTTCTCCGCCGTGTTCGTTCTCCAGGCGCTGGGGCTGAGCCAGATCTTCCGGTTGCGGAAGCAGGCGGCGCGCAGGGAGCGTGAGCGGTTGGTGGCCAGCCGCGTGGAGACGGTACACGTCCCCGCGTAGCGCCCCTTCAGGGACGCGGGGAACCGCGCGACCAGCCCCCCGCCCACCCGCAGTCGAAGAACCCCGCGCTACGGCGTGACCGCGAAGTTCCTCAGGATGGCTGTGGTCAGTTCCGGGTCGCCCTCCGTCTTGATGCGGTCGGAGACGGCCTCGGCCGTGACGCGGCCGCAGGCGAGGCGGAAGTACGTCTCCCAGTCGAGGGTGAGGGTGGCGGCCGGGCCGAGAGAGGGGGCGCCGTCTATCGAGCCGCGCCCGTCCGCGTCGACCCGCACCGTCCGCAGGAACTCCAGCGGCCCGTGGATGTCGAAGACGACCGCCGAGTTCGTGGGCGCCCCCGCGTCCTTGGCGACGACCTTCGGCAGGGCCCCCAGGAGCGTGTCGCGGACGATGTGCGCGCCGGGAGAGTCGAGGTTGCCGGGGACGCCGAGCGCGGTCCGCAGGTCCTGTTCGTGTACCCATACGTCGAAGGCGCGCCTCTGCATCGCCTGTTCGAGGGTGATCTCGGTCCCGAGCGGGCCACGCACCTTGGCGTCCGGCTGCCGCGACTCGTTCCGCAGCTGACGGTTGCGGCGGATGATCGTGTACTCCAGCTCGGAGGTCATCTCCGGTGCCGTGTGGTGGCGGCGCACGTCGACCTGCATCTCCATGTACCGCTGGTGTTCGTTCGTCACGTGGAACAGGTCGCGGGGGAGCGTGTGGATCGGCCGGGGGTCGCCCAGCATCTCGCAGTCGAGCCCGATGACATGCGAGACGAGATCACGTACCGACCAGCCGGGGCAGGGCGTGCGCCGGTTCCATTCACCTTCCACCAGCGGCGACACCAACTCGGATATCGCATCGACGGAGTGGGTCCAGGCGTCGGCGTAGGACTGAAGGCTGGGATGCAGACTCACGGAACGGGACCCCTCGGGCGGTTGGACGCGGGCAGTGCACAGGCAGCGGGTGTCTTGGGACGCTAAGTTACGCTGCTGTGAGGCACCCCGGCAGTGCTTTGGTGTGACGATCGTAGGCCTGTATGGACGGCTCGAATGCCAGGACGGTGGTAGTGTGCGCGCCTCTCTCCTCCAGATCGACGTAAACGACGGCGAATCGGTCGATTCGCGCCGGCGTCGTGTGGCGGCTCTGGTACGAGAACAAGCCGGAGTCGATCTGGCCGTGCTGCCGGAACTGTGGACCACCGGGGCGTTCGCCTACGAGTCGTTCGGCACGGAGGCGGAGTCTCTCGAAGGGCCGACGTTCGAGGTCATGGCGAAGGCGGCGAGTGACGCGGGCATCTGGCTGCACGCCGGGTCGATCCCCGAGCGGGACGCCGACGGCACGCTCTACAACACCTCCCTCGTCTTCACCCCCTCCGGCGACCTGGCCGCCGCCTACCGCAAGATCCACCGCTTCGGCTTCGACAAGGGCGAGGCCGTACTGATGGGCGCGGGCGGCGAACTGGTGACGGTCCGTCTGCCGGAGACCACCCTCGGCATCGCCACCTGCTATGACCTCCGCTTCCCCGAGCTCTTCCGCGGGCTCGTCGACGCCGGCGCCGAGACCGTCGTCCTCTCGGCCGGCTGGCCCGAGCGGCGCCGCTCCCACTGGACGCTGCTCGCCCAGGCCCGCGCGGTCGAGAACCAGGCGTTCGTTCTCGCCTGTGGAACGGCCGGCACGCACGCGGGCGTTCCCCAGGCCGGTCACTCGATCGTGGTCGATCCGTGGGGGGAGGTCCTGGCGGAGGCCGGGGCAGGGGAGCAGGTGCTCACGGTGGACTTCGACCCCGGGAAGGTCGCGACCACGCGGGAGCAGTTCCCGGCGCTGAAGGACCGGATGCTGGGACTGACGGCACCGCGCCGCTGAGCCGGTCCTCGCCCCGCTGGGTCAGTCCTCGCCCCGCTCCTTCTCCGCCAGGTGGATCACGCACACCGCCACCGCGATCAGCAGCGCGGGGTCCGCGTCCTCGCGGACGACGTCGACGCCGTACGTCTCCCTTACGTGCAGCCAACGGCGCGAGATCACCGCCAGCAGCTCACCCTCGTACTCGACGGCGAACTCGCGGTCGAGGATCTTGCCGCTGACGTCGAGTTCCGTACCGTCCACCAGGGACACCCGGTAGTGGTTGCGGAGCAGGGACAGCCGCTTGCGTCTGATCGTCGCCAGCGGTTCCCCGTCCCGCCCGATCACCATCGTGTCCCGCAGAGCGAACATCTTCTGGTGGATGTCGACGAGGACACGGCCGCGGGTGTCCTTCAGCTCGAAGGTGTCCCGCAGCCGCATCGCCTTGCCGTCGACGAGGAACACCTTGTCGCCGTGGTCGTCCTCGATCCAGTAGTCGTCACCGAAGCCGAGGAGCCTGTCGCGTACGAGGAATCTCATACCGTTACCGGTTCCCGGGATCCACAAGATCATCACGCGTTCACCCCCTCCGAAGGCGGGGCGAGGGGGAGGAAGTCGCTGGTGCGAGGTCTGGTGCGAGGTCAAGGGCGAGCGATCACGCAAAGACGTGCCCTCGTCGGCGTGGCCGCCCTGCTCGCGGCCACGTCCGGGTGCTCCCGGGCGGAGGTCTGCGCCGGCGTGGGCACCGTCTCCAGTGTCGGCGTGCTGTTCGTCCACCAGGGGTACGGCGACCTGGGGGGCGCCTCCTTCGAGCTGTGCGCGCGGGGCAGGTGCACGAAGGGTGAGCTGCGGCAGGAGGGCGTCACGCACGTGAGTCTTCCGTTGCCGCGCGACGTGGACCCCGACTCCGGCCCGATCCGCTTCCGGGTCAACCGCAAGGACGCCCCCCGCCCCGTGATCGACACGTCCGCCGACGTGAAGCTCACTTTCCAGTCCGACGACTGTGGCGGTGGCGACTACGGCCGAGGGCTCGCCTTCACCAAAGAAGGGGGGCTGACGGCGAAGATCCCGAAGGCGGTGTCGGACGCCTGGTTCAAGCAGATCAGATCCCGGGCCACTTCAGAACCCGATCCCGCCGCGTCCTCCTGATCCCGGAACACCCGCGCCCGGCTCCTTCCTCGCGAAGCGGCCGGGTGTCACCGCTTCTCCGGGGCCCGGCCCGAACCGTCTCCGGTACGCCGACGGGCTCAGCCCGGTCTCCCGCCGCAGCCGTGCCCGTAGATTGGCCGCCGTACCCAGGCCACTCCGCTCGGCCACGACGCCGAGCCGTTCCTCTCCCCGCTCGATCAACCGGCAGGCGAGGGCGACGCGTTCCCCGGTGAGCCAGGCCAGCGGCGTGGTTCCCAGTTGGGTTCGGAAACGGCGGTGGAGCGTGGCGGGGGAGACGGCCGCGCGGGCCGCGAGGTCCGCCACCGTCAGCGGCTCGCCCAGCCGTTCCTGCGCCCACGCCAGCAGCGGACCGAGCGACTCGTCCGGCACGTCGGGCACCGGCCGCTCCACGAACTGCCGCTGACCTCCGTCGCGGTGCGCCGCGAACACGAGCCGTCGGCTGACCGCGTTGGCGATCTCGGCGCCGTGGTCCCGGCGTACGACGTGCAGCCCCAGGTCGAGCGCCGAGGCGCTGCCGGACGCCGTGAGGATGTCGCCGTCGTCCACGAAGAGGACGTCCGGCTCCAGGCGGACCGCCGGGAAACGCGCCCGGAAGGAGTCCGCCCACATCCAGTGGCAGGCCGCCCGCCGTCCGTCCAGCAGCCCGGCCTCCGCGATGGTGAACGCGCCCGAGCAGAAGCCGAGTAGCCGTGCGCCGCGCGCGTGCGCCCGGCGTACGACGTCCAGGACGCGGGGTGAGCGCGGGGCCTCGGTGTCCGGCCGGTTCGGCACGATCAGCGTGTCCGCCTCCTCGGCCGCCTCCAGCCCGGCGACTCCGGTCAGCGTGAAGAAGCCGTCGCGCATCCGCGTGCGCGGCCCGGCGGCGCAGAGCCGGAAGTCGTACAACTCCCGCCCCAGTTCAGGCCGGGGCAGCCCGAAGACCTCGATGGCACAGCTCATCTCGAACGGGTTCGAGTTCTCGTCGACGACCAGCACGACACGATGAGAGGATCCTTGCGGCATATGCGATTTCTAGCACTCGTGCCATTGCCGCACCAACGCCGAGGATGCCCACATGGACTCTTCGAGCAGCACCCGCACGACCTCTTCGAGCAGCGGCGGTGAGCCCATCGCCCTCTCCACCGCCCTCGCCTCCTTCTCCGACCTCTGGAGCCCCCGTATCGTCACCGCCGTCAACGACTACGACGTGCGCATCGCCAAGGTCGAGGGCGAGCACGTGTGGCACGTGCACGACCACACGGACGAGTTCTTCCTGGTCCTGGAGGGCGAGCTGACCATCGCGCTGCGGGAGACGGCGGGCGAGCGGACCGTCGTCCTGCCCAAGGGCTCCGTCTTCACCGTGCCCCGCGGCACCGAACACAAGCCGGCCGCCCCCGCCGGCGCCGCGATCCTGCTCTTCGAGCCCACCGGCACCGTCACCGTCGGCGACCGCCACGACGAGGTCCCGGACCACGTGGACGCCACCACGGGGCACGTGCTGAGGTGAGTTCATCACCTTCGACTCAGCTGTTCGTTCACAGAGTGATCAACTCTGGGAGGGGGCTTGCAGCACCACGATGCTTGCGTCGAACATGCCGACCTCTGTCTACGACTCTCGCTGGACCGGGATGGCGAAACGGCCGTTGAGCGCCAGGAGAGCGATTGCCGGGCCTGGGCGGGCTTACATGGCTTGGTTGTCCGCAGAGTGCACGTCGACCGAGGTCGGTCCGGCTACAAAGATGTGAGCAGGGAAGGCTTCGACAGTGCGAGAGCGGCTGTCACGTCGGGTGCGGTCCGCACGCCGATCGTGTGGAAGCCGGACAGGCTCAGCCGCAAGGGAATCGCTGAGGTCGGTCCTCTGCTGGATGAGTTCGATCAGGTCGGGGCCGTACAGGGCTCAGCGGGGTGTGGTTGGCTTGATCCATGGCAAAGCGAGCACGTGTCCGGGCCCCTGAACTGACAGGTAAGGGCGGCTGGATCAACACAGTCGGTGGACAGCTCGGCCTCACTGAACTCCGAGGCCGCATCGTAATTGTTGATTTTTGGACATTTTGTTGCGTGAACTGTCTGCATGTCCTGGACGAGCTGCGGGAGCTGGAGGAGAAGCACCGGGACACGGTGGTGATCATCGGCGTGCACTCGCCGAAGTTCGCGCACGAGGCCGAGCACCAGGCGGTGGTGGACGCGGTGGAGCGGTACGGGGTCGAGCACCCGGTGCTCGACGATCCCGAGCTCGCGACCTGGAAGCAGTACGCCGTGCGGGCCTGGCCGACACTCGTCGTGATCGACCCAGAGGGGTACGTGGTCGCGCAGCACGCCGGTGAGGGGCACGCGCACGCGATCGCCCGCCTGGTGGAGGAGCTGGAGGCCGAGCACGCGGCCAAGGGGACGCTGCGCCGCGGCGACGGACCGTACGTGGCACCCGAGCCCGAGCCCACGGCGCTCCGCTTCCCCGGCAAGGCACTCGCCCTGCCGAGCGGGAACCTCCTGGTCAGTGACACGACCCGGCACCAGCTCGTCGAGCTGGAGGGCGACGGAGAGAGCGTCGTACGGCGGATCGGCTCCGGGGTGAGGGGGTTCCTGGACGGGTCGGCCGAGCAGGCCGCGTTCAGCGAGCCGCAGGGGCTGGCGCTGCTCGACGACGGCTCGGTCGTCGTCGCGGACACCGTGAACCACGCGCTGCGCCGCCTGGACCTCGTGACCGGCGAGGTCAGCACCCTCGCGGGGACGGGGCGTCAGTGGTGGCAGGGCTCGCCGACGTCCGGCCCGGCGCGCGAGGTGGACCTGTCCTCGCCGTGGGACGTGGCTCTGTTCGGCGGGAAGATCTGGATCGCCATGGCCGGGGTGCACCAGCTGTGGGCGTACGACCCGGAGGGCGGCACCGTCGGGGTCGCCGCCGGTACGACGAACGAGGGGCTCGTGGACGGGCCGGGGGCCGAGGCGTGGTTCGCGCAGCCGTCCGGGCTCGCCGCCACCGCCGACCGGCTCTGGCTCGCCGACTCCGAGACGAGCGCCCTGCGCTGGGTGGATCCCGACGGGGCCGTGCACACCGCCGTCGGCACCGGTCTGTTCGACTTCGGGCACCGGGACGGGGCCGCCGAACAGGCCCTTTTCCAGCATCCGTTGGGCGTCACGGCCCTCCCCGACGGCTCGGTCGCGGTCAGCGACACGTACAACCACGCACTGCGCCGCTACGACCCCGCGACGGGCGAAGTGACCACGCTGGCGGCCGACTTGAGGGAGCCCAGCGACGCGGTTCTCGTCGGAGACGACATCGTGGTCGTGGAGTCGGCGCGACACCGGCTGACCCGGCTGCGGCTCCCCGAGGAGGCCGTGCGGGTGGAGTCGGTCGCCCACCGCACCCAGCGCGCGGCGACCGAAGTCGCTCCGGGAGAACTCCGGCTGGACGTCGTCTTCCAGGCCCCGACGGGCCAGAAGCTGGACACACTCCCCCAAGCCCTCGACTCCGCTCGAGCAGGGGAGACCCCCATCGGGCCGTCCACCCGGCTGCTCGTCTCCTCGACCCCGCCCGAGCTGCTGCTTACGGGTGAGGGCGCGGGAACCGATCTCTTCCGCGTGCTGGAGCTGAACCCGGCCGTCACGGAAGGTGTCCTGCACGTCTCCGCGATGGCGGCGTCCTGCGACGACGATCCCGCGAACGAGTACCCGGCCTGCCATGTCCACCAGCAGGACTGGGGCGTGCCGGTCCGCCTCACCGAGGGCGGCGCGGACCGGCTGCCGCTGGTGCTGGCGGGCATGGCCGACTGACCCGTACATCTGCGGCTGTAACTGGGCCTGCGGGCAGTGCCTGTTCAGACGTATGCCTACACGCCGTAGCCGCCCCGGTTGTGCCGCTCCTCCTCGATCACCGGGGTGCTGGGCGGCATGACCACCCGGCGCCTCCTGGCGATGCTGCTGAACGTCACGACCCCGATCAGTCCGACGATCATGAAGATGAGGCCGACCAGGTCGAGGTTGACCCCCTTCATGTGCCAGTCGGTCGCGAATGTGAGGACCGCCCCCGCTGCGATCAGGATGATGCATCCGCCCAGGCTCATGGGTGTCGCCTCCTTGTAACCAACTCGGCTTCTCTCAGGCCCGGTCCGGGTACCCGGCGGCGTGCCGGGCATGCGGAACTAACCCTCCAGGAACGCCACCAGCGCGTTGGCCAGCAGGAACGGGTCGTCGGCGCCGCAGAGTTCGCGGGCGCTGTGCATCGAGAGGATGGCCACGCCGATGTCGACGGTCCTGATGCCGTGGCGGGCCGCGGTGATCGGGCCGATGGTGGTGCCGCAGGGCATCGAGTTGTTGGAGACGAAGGACTGGAAGGGCACGCCGGCCTTCGCGCACGCCGCGGCGAAGACCGCACGGCCCGAACCGTCCGTGGCGTAGCGGTTGTTGACGTTCACCTTGAGGATGGGGCCGCCGTTGGCACGCGGGTGGTGCGTCGGGTCGTGCCGCTCCGCGTAGTTGGGATGGACGGCGTGGCCGGTGTCGGAGGAGAGACAGATCGTGCCCGCGAAGGCGCGCGCCCGGTCCTCGTACGAGCCGCCGCGCGCGAACACCGAGCGTTCGAGCACGCCGCCGAGCAGCGGACCGTCGGCGCCGGTGTCGCTCTGCGAGCCGTTCTCCTCGTGGTCGAAGGCCGCGAGGACGGGGATGTACGAGAGCCCCGAACCGGAACCGGAACCCGAACCGGTACCGGAATCCGAACCGGAGGGGGAGCCGGAGCCGGAAGGAGAGGCCTCGCCCGTCGCCGCCGCGATCAGCGCCGCCGTACCCGCGTGCAGGGAAAGCAGGTTGTCCATGCGCGGTCCGGCCACCAGCTCCTTGTCGCGGCCCAGGTACGAGGGCCGCTCGACGGAGTGGGTCATCAGGTCCCAGCCGGCGACCTCGCCCGCCGGCAGGCCCGACTCCTCCTCCAGGAAGGCGATCAGATCACCCTCGCCGGGGTCGCCCAGACCCCAGACGGGCTGCAGATGACGCTGCTTGTCGAGCTTGAGGCCGTCGGTGGAGACGGAACGGTCGAGGTGGACGGCGAGCTGGGGCACGCGCAGCAGGGGTCGGTCGATGTTCACCAGACGCGAGGAGCCGTCCTTCAGCGTCAGCCGTCCCGCCAGCCCCAGGTCCCGGTCCAGCCAGGAGTTCAGCAGCGGGCCGCCGTAGATCTCCACGGCGACCTGGCGCCAGCCGTGCGCCCCGCTGTCCGGCTGCGGCTTCACCCGCAGATTGGGGGAGTCGGTGTGCGCGCCCACGATGCGGAACGGGGTGTGCGGCTCGGCACCCTCGGGCACGTACCAGGCGACGATCGCGCCGCCGCGCAGTACGTACTTGCCGCCGCTCGTCCCCTCCCAGGCATCGGTCTCGGCGACCTGACGGAATCCGGCCTTCTCCAGCCGCTCGGCGGCGTTCGCCACGGCGTGGTACGGCGTCGGGCTCGCCGCCAGAAAGGTCATGAGGTCGTCGGTGTGGCCGCGGTCGAAGCGGGCGCTTGTGCTCATGGGTTCACCTTAACGACGCCCGAGGGCCCGCTCCCGGCGATGGGAACGGCCCTTCGTAAGGGGGATGTGAAGGACGGACACCTGACTGGAGTGGCAGGTTCCGGTTGGTCTCCGTGCCCCGTGGCCCTCGAATCCACGCGGGAACCCATGCGGGAAACCCCTGCGGGAAACCCCTGCGGGAAACCCCTGCGGGAAACCCCTGCGGGAAACCCCTGCGGGAACATGCGGGTCCCTGCGGGTTCATGCGGGAAACCCCTGCGGGAAACCCCTGCGGGAACATGCGGGTCCCTGCGGGTCCCTGCGGGATTTTCATGCGAGGAGCGGGCCGCCGAGTGCCCCCTGTGGCCGCATACGACGGCGGCCCGCACCCGGAGATTCGCTCCGGGAACGGGCCGCCGACGGCGATGCCCTCAGGCCGCGGGGATCAGAACGCCGCCTCGTCCAGCTCCATCAGGTCCAGGTCCACGACCTCGGCGAGCTTGCGGGCGCCGGTGACGCCGGGCAGGACGTTGGCGGCGAAGAACTTCGCCGCGGCGATCTTGCCGGTGTAGAAGGGCTTGTCCTTCGCCGAGGCCGTCTCCAGCTTCTCGGCGGCCACGGCGGCACCGCGCAGCAGCAGGTAGCCGACGACCACGTCGCCGGAGGCCAGCAGCAGGCGGGTGGTGTTGAGGCCGACCTTGTAGATGTTCTTGACGTCCTGCTCGGTGGCCGCCAGGTCCGTGAGCATGAGGCCGACGATGGCCTCCAGCTCGACGGCCGCCTTGGCGAGCTGCTCGCGGGCCGCGGACAGGTCCTCGCCGCCCGTGCCGAGCGCCAGGAACTTCTTGATGTCCTCGGCGAGGGAGTTCAGCGCCGCGCCCTGGTTGCGGACGATCTTCCGGAAGAAGAAGTCCTGGCCCTGGATCGCGGTCGTGCCCTCGTACAGGGTGTCGATCTTGGCGTCGCGGATGTACTGCTCGATCGGGTACTCCTGCAGGAAGCCGGAGCCGCCGAAGGTCTGCAGCGACTGGGCGAGCTGCTCGTAGCCCTTCTCCGAGCCGTAGCCCTTCACGATCGGCAGGAGCAGGTCGTTGAGGGCCTCCAGGGCGGCGGTGTCCTCGCCGGCGGCCTCCTTGACCTGGATCTCGTCCTGGATCGTGGCGGTGTGCAGCACCAGGGCGCGCATGCCCTCGGCGTACGCCTTCTGCGTCATCAGCGAGCGGCGCACGTCGGGGTGGTGCGTGATGGTGACCTTGGGCGCGGTCTTGTCCATGAAGTTCGCGAGGTCGGGACCCTGGACGCGCTCCTTGGCGTACTCCAGCGCGTTCAGGTAGCCGGTCGAGAGCGTGGAGATCGCCTTCGTGCCGACCATCATGCGGGCGAACTCGATGATCCGGAACATCTGGCGGATGCCGTCGTGCTTGTCGCCGATCAGCCAGCCCTTGGCGGGGTGGCGGTCGCCGAAGGTCATCTCGCACGTGTTGGACGCCTTGAGGCCCATCTTGTGCTCGACGTTCGTCGCGTACGCGCCGTTGCGCTCGCCCAGCTCGCCGGTCTCGAAGTCGAACTCGTACTTCGGGACGAGGAAGAGGGACAGGCCCTTGGTGCCGGGGCCGGCGCCCTCGGGGCGGGCGAGGACGTAGTGGAGGATGTTCTCCTCCATGTCGTGCTCACCCGAGGTGATGAAGCGCTTCACGCCCTCGATGTGCCAGGAGCCGTCCTCCTGCTGGACCGCCTTGGTGCGGCCCGCGCCCACGTCCGAGCCGGCGTCCGGCTCGGTGAGCACCATCGTGGAGCCCCACTGCTTCTCGACGGCGATCTTCGCGATGTGCTTCTGGACCTCGGTGCCCTCCTCGAAGAGGATGCCCGCGAAGGCGGGGCCGGAGGAGTACATCCAGACCGCCGGGTTCGCGCCGAGGATCAGCTCCGCGTACGCCCAGATCAGGGAGCGGGGCGAGGTGGTGCCGCCGAGCTCCTCGGGCAGGCCCAGACGCCAGTACTCGGAGTCCATGAAGGCCTTGTACGACTTCTTGAAGGATGCCGGTACGGGAGCCGTGTTGGTCTCCGGGTCGAAGACCGGCGGGTTGCGGTCGGCGTCCGCGAAGGACTCCGCCAGCTCGTTCTCCGAGAGACGGGTCAGCTCGTCGAGAACGCTCTTGGCGGTGTCGACGTCCATCTCCGCGAACGGTCCGGTGCCGTACACCTTGTCGCGCCCGAGCACCTCGAAGAGGTTGAACTCGATGTCGCGGAGATTCGACTTGTAGTGCCCCATGGCGACGGCTCCGTAAGGGATTGGGGAGGCGGAGGTACTCGCAGCCTCGTTACACGTACCGGCAAGTAGCTACGATGATGCTACCCGTCGGTAATAAGAATCAACCCCTGGTGGCTCATATGTGGCCGACTACTCTTTGACGCATGTACGGCTACGACCAGAATGCGGGCGCCCAGCAGCAGTACGCCCCGCCGCAGCAGCAGATGCCCGGCGGTTACGGCCAGCAGCCGCCGCTCTACCCCGAGCCGTCCCCGCCCTCGCTGGCGGACGCGGTGCGGGCGTTCACCACGGGATCGATGTCCGCGGAGGACTTCCAGCAGGTCTTCGCGACGTCGAAGGTCTACTGCCCGCGCGGCGACAACCCCGGATTCCTGGCGCTGCACAACACTCAGCAGCCGGTCATCCCGATGTTCACCTCGCTCAAGGAGCTGCGCCGGTACGCCGGCAAGGAGTCCAAGTACTTCGTGATCACCGGCGCCGAGGTGATCGACCTGCTCCCCACCGGCTACGGCTTCGTCCTCGACATGGAGGGGGAGCACCGTATGGTCTTCGACGCGAAGGCCGTGGAGCAGATGGTGGACTTCGCCATGCGCCGTATGTACGGGTAGCGCTGACTCCCCTACGACAGTCCGGACGCCCGGAGGGAATGCCCTCCGGGCGTCCGTCGTTGTGGGTGGCAGAAAGTTCAACAATCAACTAAACTCGAAGCACAAGGAGGTACCGACATGCCTGCAGTGACCGTCGAGAACCCGCTGACCCTTCCCCGTGTGGTCGCGTCGGCCGACGCCGTGGACCGTCCCGTGCTCACCGTGACGACCGCGCCCAGCGGCTTCGAGGGCGAGGGCTTTCCGGTTCGCCGTGCGTTCGCCGGGATCAACTACCGCCACCTCGACCCGTTCATCATGATGGACCAGATGGGCGAGGTGGAGTACGCGCCGGGCGAGCCCAAGGGCACCCCTTGGCACCCCCACCGCGGCTTCGAGACCGTGACCTACATCATCGACGGCATCTTCGACCACCAGGACTCCAACGGTGGTGGCGGCACCATCACCAACGGTGACACCCAGTGGATGACCGCGGGCGCCGGCCTCCTGCACATCGAGGCCCCGCCGGAGTCGCTCGTCATGTCCGGCGGCCTCTTCCACGGCCTCCAGCTGTGGGTGAACCTCCCGGCCAAGGACAAGATGATGGCCCCCCGGTACCAGGACATCCGCGGCGGTTCGGTCCAGTTGCTGAGCACCCCCGACGGCGGCGCGCTGCTGCGCGTCATCGCCGGTGAGCTCGACGGACACGAGGGCCCCGGCGTCACGCACACGCCGATCACCATGGTCCACGCGACCCTGGCGCCCGGCGCCGAGATGACCCTCCCGTGGCGCGAGGACTTCAACGGTCTCGCGTACGTCCTCGCCGGACGCGGCAGCGTCGGTACGGGCCGTCGCCCGGTCCACACCGGCCAGACCGCCGTCTTCGGCGCGGGCGGCTCGCTGACCGTCCGCGCGGACGAGAAGCAGGACGCGAACACGCCGGACCTCGAGGTCGTCCTCCTCGGCGGACAGCCGATCCGCGAGCCCATGGCCCACTACGGCCCCTTCGTGATGAACACCCGCGAGGAGCTGCAGCAGGCCTTCGAGGACTTCCAGAAGGGCCGCCTGGGCACCGTCCCGGCGGTGCACGGAATGTCCGAGGGCGGGATGTAACCCCCTTCCGCCCGACCACGAAAGGCCCCGTCCGTACGCCGGACGGGGCCTTTCGCCCGTCGGACGGGCCCCCCACCCAGGTCCACTACGGCGAGTACGAGACCCTCGCCGAGGACGGTGCCCACCTCGCCCAGCG
>NZ_JBEYFS010000143.1:0-31130 GCF_040634475.1 Streptomyces sp. NPDC007095 | reverse complement strand
CCACCCGCCTGGTGGGGCACATCGTGCCGGCGGCCGGGCCCGCCCGCGCCGCCGGATACAGCCCGTCCCAGAGCGGGTCCCCGGGCGGAAACCCCAGGCACACCAGGACGTTGACCAGCATCCCGTAGGCCATGAACGTGGTGGTCTGGCCCGTGTCCGCGCCCAGCGGCCGGTGGACGGTGTCCCACAGCCGCCGCCACTCGGCCCGGACCGCCTCCCCGAACGCCGCGTCACCGTCCGCCTCGCCCGCCGCCACCGCGACGTACACCTGCATCTGCATCAGCAGCCGCTCCGGCTCCTTGACGATGACGCGAGTGTAGGCGTTGGCCATGGCGCGCAGCGCCTCCTCGCCCGCCAGGCCCTCGGTGGCCTCGGTGAACAGCCGGGCGGTGTCGGCCAGGCAGCACCGCGCCGCCGCGAGGAAGAGCGCCCGCTTGCCCGCGAAGAGCCGGAAGAGATACGGCTGCGACACCCCCGCACGCCGGGCGATGGCCTCGGTGGACGTGCCGTCGTACCCGCCCCGGGCGAATTCGCTCACGGCCGCGCGGATGACGCTCCGGCGCCGCTCGTCTGCACTCATCCTCACCATGCCAGCAAGTTAGTGGCTGATTGCCGGGCGCCGTAGTGCCGGTCCAGACGCATTCAAGGAATGCGCCAGAACCCCGTGGCAGATTCACAGAATCGAGCACCGCTCTCCGACGGCTCGATGACCTTTCTCCGGCTCTGCGAACCGCTCTTCCAGCAGTTCTTCCAACAGTTCTTCCACCCGCTCTCCCGGACCGCTCTTCCAGGTCTTCCACCCGCACTTCCGGCAGTTCTTCCGACGGTTCTTCCGACAACTCAGTGAGGCAGGAACGGGGATGATCGACAATCTCTTCACGATGTTTCCCGGGCAGGGCTCGCAGCGCGCGGGCATGGCCGGGTATCTGCTGCGCGAACACCCCCGCACCGCCGGACGCGTCCTGGCCCGCGCAGAGGACGCGACCGGCCTGCCGCTGACCGCGCTGTGCAGCACCGCGCCGGAGGAGGAGCTGGCCCCGACCGAGATCGCCCAGCCCGCCATCGTCGCCACCAGCCTCGCGGTCCTTCAGATCCTGCGCGACCAGGCGGGTTTCGTACCCGCCGTGGTGGCCGGGCACAGCCTGGGGGAGTACCCCGCGCTGGTGGCCGCCGGGGTCCTGGAGGCCGATCAGGCGCTGCGGCTGGTGCGCCGCCGGGGCGAGCTGATGGCGGGCGTCTCCCGCCGGGTCGGCGGCGCGATGACGGCCGTACTGGGCCTTGCCGCCGCCCGGATCGAGGAGATCTGCGCGGACTGCGCCCCCCTGGGCGTGGTGGAGATCGCCAACTACAACGAGCCGGGCCAGAGCGTGATCTCCGGGCAGCGCCCCGCGGTCGAGGAGGCCGCCCGCCGGGCGCTGGCCGCGGGCGCCGAACGGGCGGTGGCGCTGAAGGTCTCGGCACCCTTCCACTGCTCCCTGATGCGGGCGATCGAGGACGAGTTCGCCGCCGAACTGGAGCGCGTGCGCTTCAGCGCGCCCCGGCTGCCCGTGATCAGCTCGGTGACCGGCACCCTGGTGCGCGACGGCGCACACGCCCGCGATCTGCTGCGCCGTCAGCTGGCCGGGCCGGTGCGGTGGGTGGACGTACTGGACGCCGCGGCCGCGCACCCCGTGGGCGGCTGCCTGGAGGTCGGTCCCGGCCGGGTGCTCAGCGGTTTCGCCAACCGCACCGGCGTCCACTCCGTGGTGCGCAGCACCCACGACGCGCGCCGGATCTCCGCACTGCTGCGCGAGCTCGGGCAGGAGCCCGCCCCTGGCGCCGCCGCCTGACCCGGCGCGCGGCCCGGCCCCCGCCCGCCCCACCGCCCACTCCCGCCGGCCCCGGTCCCAGCCCCCTCCGCGCCCCCGCCCCGCCCGTCCAGTCCCGTCCCTTCCCGCCTCTGCCTCCGCCCCCCTCTCCCCTTCTCTCCCCTTCTCTCCCCTTCTCTCCCCTTCTCTTCTCTGCTCTTCCTTTTTCCTCTCCCGTCCGTCCGGTGCGGGCCCCCGGGCCGGTACCGGCGGAACGACCCATCCGAAAGGCAGCCAACGGTGTCCGAAACCCTGACCCCCACCTCGACCGACTACTTCTCCGCGGTCCAGGCCGCCATCGCCGACGCCCTGGGCATCGACGAGGCCGAGGCCGTGCCCGAGGCGACCCTGCTCGGGCAGCTGGGTGCCGAGTCGATCGACCTGCTCGACATCCTCTTCCGTATCGAGCGCGCCACCAAGGTGAAGATCACCGTGGCCGACATCGCCGCCCTGCTCCAGGGCGGCATCCCCGACGAGGAGTTCGGCGACGAGAACGAGGTCGTCAACGACACCGGCCTCACCCACCTGGAGAAGGTCCTGCCGCAGTTCGACCGCAGCCAGCTCAGCGAGCCGCTGACCGCCGAGGGCGTGCTGGGCCTGTTCACCGTGCAGAACCTCACCGACCTGCTGACCGAGCGGGCTGTGGCCCAGCACGCCGCCTGAACCCGGGCCCCTTCCCCCGGGGCCGGTGGCGGTGCGGGCCAACGGCGTCCCGCACCCCCGCCGCCCCTGGCGCCCGCGCGGGCCCCGGCCGGCCACCGCCCCTCGTAGCAGAAACGGGAAGAGACAGTTGACATCTCCCTCAGCTGAAGCAGGGGGATTCTTCCCTCGCGGGTTGAGCTTTCTGCTTCTCAGACAGCAGCTGCCCCGAATCAACGGCGGGGGACGCTGGTACGCCCAGCAGTCTTACGCCGGCTCCACAGACCTGACATCCCGCCAGCCCGGCGGTAGGCCCGGCCAGCTTGGTTATCACCGGCCGGGCCTGGCAACGCCACTACATCCGCGGGCAGTTGCCGGTGAACGACGATCCGCCCCGGCGGCGAATCGTCTTCCCCTGCCCTGCTCCGCAGGAGTCCGTTTCCTCCCCAGCCTGACGGCCGGGGTGTCCACGGAGGAATCCAGATGAAGCTGAAGGACCGCACCGCCCTGGTCACCGGTGCCTCACGCGGCATCGGCCGGGCCATCGCCCTGGCCCTGGCCGAGCAGGGGGCGGCCGTCGCCGTCAACTACCGCTCCCGCCAGGAGGACGCCGCCGCGGTCGTCAAGGAGATCGAGACGGCGGGCGGCCGGGCCGCGGCCGTCGGCGCCGACGTCGCCGACCCGCAGCAGGCCGCCCGCCTGGTACAGGAGGCCACCCGCCTCCTGGGCCCCCTCGACATCCTCGTCAACAACGCGGGCACCAGCGACGACGGCCTCATCTACGACGCGCCGCCGGACGCCTGGCTGAACGTCATGAAGACCAACTTCGGCGGCGCCTGGCACTGCACCCACGCCGTCCTGGAACAGTTCATGGCCCGCGGCGACGCCACCATCGTCAACATCTCCTCCGCGATGGGCGAACGCGGCTGGATCGGCCAGGCCAACTACTCGGCCTCCAAGGGCGCGCTGAACTCCTTCACCCGCTGCGCCGCCGTCGAACTCGCCCGCTTCGGCATACGGGTCAACGCGGTCCTGGCCGGGTTCACCCCGACCGAACTCGTGGACGGCGTACTGCAGCGCGACGGCGGCAAGAGCATCAAACGGCAGATCCCGCTGCGCCGGTTCGCCACCGCCGACCAGGTCGCCGCGGCCGCGGTGTTCCTGGCCGGCCCCGACTCCGGCTACACCACCGGCGAACTGCTCTGCGTGGACGGCGGGTTCTCCGCCCAGCTCGGCATCGGCCGCCCGTAACGGACGCGCGAGGCAACGGAAGAAGAGACGACGATGCGATTCCATCTGATCGACCGGATCGAGACCTGCGCGCCCCGCGAGCACATCACCGCGCGCAAGGTCACCTCCGCCGAGGAGACCTACTGGCAGGACACCGGCGACGGACCCGCGCTGCCCTTCGGGCTGGCCCTGGAGGCCCTGTGCCAGTCCGCCACCTGGCTGATCATGCTCTCCACCGACCACCGGCTGCGCGCCGCGCTGCTGGCGGTCGGCGAGGCCACCGCGCACCGCCCGGTGCGCCCCGGCGAGGTGCTGCGCATGCACGCCACCGTCGAGTCGATGACCGAGGAGGCCGCCCTGCTGGACGGCACCGTCACCGTGGACGGCGAGAACGTCCTCGAGGCGAGCGGCATCCTGTGCGCGCTCATCGACGCCGAACGCCTCGACGACCCGGCCGCCACCCGGCGCATGGCGCACCAACTGCAGGGCGGGGGGCCGGTCGGATGACCCGAGTAGCCATCACCGGCGTCGGCGCCGTCACCCCGCTGGGCAACGACGCCGGCACCACCTGGCAGGGCCTGGCCGCCGGCCGCAGCGGCGTCGGGCCGCTGACCACCTTCGACGCGGCCGGCTTCCCGGTGCGGATCGCCGCCCAGGTCAAGGACTTCGACCCGGCCGCGGCGATCCCGGCCCGCATCGGGCGCAAACACCTCTCCCGGGTAGGCCTGTTCGGTGTCGCGGCCGCCTGGGAGGCGCTGCGCTCCGCGCGGGCCGAGGACCTGGGGGAGGAGGTGTACGACCCCGGCGAGCGCGGGGTGGCGATGGGCGCGAGCGTCGGCCGCCCCGAACTGCAGGCCCTCCTGGACGTCGGCCACCTGCGCGCCACCACCGGCCGCGCGGACGCGTTCTTGTGCCACCCTCCGGCCGTCACCCTCACCGACGACCAGAACGTGCCGCTCAGCGCGATGGCCCGGATGATGTCCGCGACCGGGCCGATGATCGGGATCTCCACCGCCTGCTCCGGCTCCGGGCACGCCATCGGGGAGGCCTACCGCGCCATCCAGGAGGGCGACGCCCGCCTGATGGTCGCCGGCGGCTACGACTCCCTGACCACCTGGCTCGACCTGCTCGGCTTCAGCCTGCTGGGCGCGCTGACCGACCGTCACAACGACGATCCCGAGCACGCCTCGCGGCCCTTCGACGCCGACCGCTCCGGCTTCGTGATCGGCGAGGGCGCCGTCGCCGTCGTCCTCGAAGACCTCGACGCCGCCCGCGAGCGCGGCGCGCCCGTTCTGGGCGAGGTCCTCGGCTACGGCTCCACCCTCAACGCCTGGCGCATCACCGACTCCCCGCCGGACGGCTCCGGCGCCGTCCAGGCCATGGAGGCGGCGATCGGCGAATCCGGGCTGGGCACCGCCGGCATCGACTACGTCGTCGCGCACGGCACCAGCACCCACGGCAACGACCAGTCCGAGACGGTCGCCATCAAGAAGGTCTTCGCCGACGACGCCCGCCGTCTGGTGGTCAGCGCCCCCAAGTCGATGGCCGGCCACCTCACCTCCGCCAGCCTGGGCCTGGGCGTGCTGGCCGCGCTCGGCGCGATCCGCCACTCCCTGGTCCCGCCCACCGTCAACCTCGACCGGCCCGACCGCGGCCTGGACCTCGACTACGTGCCGCACACCGCCCGCCCGATGCCGGTGACGGCGGCCCTGATCAACGCGTTCGCGTTCGGCGGCAGCAACACCAGCCTCGTCGTCGGCGCCCCGCGGGAGGACACATGACCACCACCGTCCCCACCGCGGGACCCACCCCCGCTGCGGGACCCGCCCCCGTCCCCGCCGCGGGACCCGCCCCCGTCCCCGCCGCGGGACCCGCCCCCGTCACGACCGGCCCCCTCTCCGGCGCGGGTTTTACGGCCACCGCCCTCTCCGGCGAGGGATTCACGGCCGCCGCCGTGCCCGGCGGCGGGCCGGGCGGGTTCGACCGGCTGCTGGAGGCCGTCGTCGGCGAGCGGGCGGCGGCCGTGCGCAACGTGCCCGCCACCTTGACCTGCTTCACCGACCACTTCCCGCGCCACCCCGTCCTGCCCGGCGTGCTGCTGCTGGAGAGCATGGCCGCGCTCGCCCGCACCGCCGCGGGACCCGGCACCTGGCGCCTGGCCGCCGTGCGCGGCGTGCGCTTCAAGCACTTCGTCGGCCCCGGCGACCAGGTCCACCTCACCGTCGAGGTGAGCGCTCACGGCCCGCACCGCACCGAGTGCCGGGCCACCGCCCGGGCCGGCGGCCGGGTGGTCGCCACCGCCCGCGTCCTGGCCCTGGTCAGCGACGAGACGACCCGGGAGGGCACAGCATGAGCGAGCAGCGCCGCGTGATGGTCACCGGCATCGGCCTGATGACCGCGATCGGCCAGAGCGCCGCCGAGACCTGGCACAGCCTGCTGGAGGGCCGCTGCGGCATCGGACCGCTGCGTGCCTACGACCCCGCCCCGCTGCGCACCGGCATCGGCGCCGAGATCCCCTCCTTCACCCCCGCCCAGTGGGCCTCGCGGCGCACCCTGCGCATGCTGTGCCGCGGCGACCAGCTCGCCCTGGCCGGCGCCACCCTCGCCCTGCAAGATGCGGGCCTGGACGACGGGAGCGACCTGGGACAGCGCGCGGGCCTGTTCCTGGGCAGCAACAAGGAAATGCCCCGCATGGACGAGCTCATCGCCCAGCTGCAGGCCGTCCGCGCCGACGACGGCACCCCCGACCTGCACCAGCTCGGGCAGAGCGCCTCCTCGGTGATCGCCCCGCTGTTCTTCGTCGAGGGACTGCAGCCCGCTGCCGCCTTCCACATCTCCGAGAAGTACGGCATCCGCGGCGCCAACGCCTACTTCGCCGGCACCGCCGACTCCGGCGCGATGGCGATCGGCCGGGGCATGCGCACCGTACGCCGCGGCGAGGCCGACATCGTGCTCGCGGGCGGCTACGACGACGCCACCGGCTGGTGGGCGATGTCCAAGATGGACGGCCTGGGCGTCCTGAGCACCCGCACCGACCTGGGCACCGAGGCCTTCCGGCCCTTCGACCGCGACCGCTCCGGCTCGGTCTTCGGCGAGGGCGCCGCCCTCCTCGTCCTGGAGGAACGCGAACACGCCCTGGCCCGCGGCGCCCGCTGCTACGCCGAGATCACCGGCTTCGGCGCCGGCAACGACTGCGTCCGCCCGCCCAGCCCCCAGCCCCGCGCCCGCGGCCGGGCCCGCGCCATCGGCCGCGCCCTCGCCGATGCCGCACGGCCCTTCCCCGACGGCAGCTACATCGCCGCGCACGGCTGCGCCACCCTGCAGGGCGACGCCAGCGAGACCGTCGCCCTGCACGACGCCCTCGGCACGGCCGCCAAGTCCGCCCAGATCAGCAGCGTCAAACCGCAGACCGGACACCTCGTCGGGGGCGCCGGCGCACTGAACGCGGCCGTCGCCGCCCTCGCCCTGGACAGCGGCACCGTGCCCGCCACCCTCAACCTCCACCACCCCGCCGCCGAGTGCGACCTCGACTACGTCCCCCTCACCCCCCGCCACACCCGGCCCGACAGCGCCCTGGCCCTGGCCCGCGGCCTGGAGGGCCAGGCCGTCGCCCTCGCCCTGGGACGGACCTCATGAGCGACACACCCGCAACACCCGCCATATCCGAAAGGAGTGCGGCCATGACCGACGTCCACGACCGCGCCGTACGGCCGGACACCGCGGCCCGGCCCCGGACCGTGGTGGTCTGCGGCGTCGGCGCCGTGACCGCCCAGGGCGAGGGCGCCGCCGCGCTGTGGGAGGGCATCCGGGCCGGGCATTCGGCCATCGGCCCGGTCACCGGTATGCCGATGGACGGCTACGGCACGGCCATCGGCGGCGAAGTGCCTCCCCTGTCCCGGCCCGCCTACGACTACCTGGCCGCCTTCGGCGGCAGCGAGCGAGAACCGGCCGTCGACTTCGCGCTGACCGCCGCCGCCGAAGCCCTCCAGCAGGCGGGCCTCGCGGGCCTGCCCGCCGAACGCTGGGGAGTGGCGTTCGGCTCCTGCAACGGCGGCCTGCGCAGCGCCGAGAAACTCGCCCGCCGCAGCCGCGAGGGCACCACCCTGCCCGACGACGCCCTGCACTACCTGCTGGTCCCGCCGCAGGCCATCGCCGAGGCACTCAGCGCCGCCTTCGCTCTCAAGGGACCGGCCCTGTCCGTCAACACCGCCTGCGCCTCGGGCGCGCACGCCATCGCGCACGCCGCCGAGGCGATCGCCGCAGGCCGCGCGGACGCGATGCTCGCCGGCGGCAGCGACGCCTTCACCGAGACCGCGTTCGCCGGCTTCACCAGCCTCCAGTCGCTGTCCGCCAAACCCGCCGCCCCCTACTCCAAGGACCGCGACGGCCTGTCCCTGGGCGAGGGCGCGGGCATGCTGGTGCTGGCCGAGGAATCGGTGGCCCGCGCCGCGGGCGCCCCCGTCCTGGCGGAGGTCCTCGGCTACGGCCTGTCCGCCGACGGCTACCACGCCACCGCCCCGCACCCCCAGGGCGAGGGCGCCGCCCGCGCCATCCGCGGCGCCCTGAAGGCCGCCGGCATCACCCCGGGGGACGTCGGCTACATCAACGGCCACGGCACCGGCACCCCCAAGAACGACTCCGCCGAGTCCAACGCGGTACGCGCCGCGTTCGGCGAGGCCGCCCAGAAAACCGCCCTGAGCAGCTCCAAGTCGATGATCGGCCACCTGCTGGGCGCGGCCGGCGCGGTCGAGGCCATCGTCACCGTCAAGGCCCTGGTCGAACAGACCGCCCCGCCGACCGCCAACTTCACCGGCACCGACCCCAAGTGCGGCCTGGACGCGGTCCCCGACACCGGCCGCGAACTGGCCATGAACGCCGCCCTGTCCAACAACTTCGCCTTCGCCGGCGCCAACGCCTGCGTCGCCTTCGGCTGGCCCTCCGGACGGCGCTTCACCGTCCCCGCCCCGCCCGCCGCCGAGAAGGTCGTCATCACCGGGGGCGCCGCCCTCACCCCCGCCGGCGAAGGCCTGGAAGCGCTGTGGGAGGCCTGGCGGCAGGGGCGGCGGCTGGGCACCGACGAGGACGGCCTGCGCGTCGCCCGCGCCGTCTTCGACCCCGCCGCCCACATCGGCGCCCGCGACCGGCGCCGCATGGACCGCCTCTCCCAGCTCGCCGTCGCCTCCTGCCGCGCCGCCCTCGCCCACGCCGGCCTCGAGGCCGACGAGCACACCGGGGTCGTCCTGGGCACCGGACTGGGACCGATGCGCAGCATCGAGGACTTCCTGCTGCCGGTGCTGGGCGGCTGCCCCGCCCACGGCAGCCCCGCCGTCTTCCCCAACACCGTCTTCAACGCCGCCGCCGGCCAGGTCGCCATGCACGTCGGCGCCAAGGGCCCCACCTCCACCGTCACCACCGGCCACGCCGCCGGCGCCTCCGCCCTGACCGTCGCCCACGACCTGCTGCTGCAACACCGCGCCGAGGCGGTGCTGTGCCCGGCGGTCGAGGACCTCTCCCCGGGCGTGCTGGCCGCCTACCGCCAGCTGCCGCTGTTCGACGACGCCGGCTACACCCTGGCCGAGGCCGGCATCGCCCTCGTCCTGGAACGCGAATCCAGCGCCCGCGCCCGCGGCGCCCGCATCCTGGCCGAGTTCGCCGGCCACGCCGCCGCCGGCGACGCGGCCGGCATCGGCCGCTGGAACGGCGAGGGGGAGGGCGTCGAGCGCGCCATGCGCGCCGCCCTCGCCCACGCCGGCCTCACCCCCGGCGAGCTGACCGGCATCTGGGCCAACGCCGCCGGCCTCACCCGCGCGGACGCCCCCGAGGCCCTCGCCACCACACGGCTGGCCGCCGAGGCCGGCTGCCCGGTGCACACCCCCAAACAGACCCTGGGCGAACCGGTCGGCGCGGGCGCCCAGCTGGCCGCCCTCCTCGCCCTCACCGCCTGGAGCACCCCGGCCGGCGGCATCCCGGCCGGCCCGGTGCTCATCAACAGCTCCTCACTCGGCGGCACCCACATCAGCCTCGTCCTGCGTCCCGCAACGGAGAACTGACCATGCCCCACACCCCGGCAGCCCCGCCCGCCGAACCCCGCGCACGCCATGTCTCGGTCCTGGCCACCGGCGCCCACCTGCCGGGCGAGGCCCTCGACAACGACACCCTGGCCCGCTTCTGCGGCCCGCTGCCCGCCGACGTCCTGGACGGCATCCAGGTCCAGCGCCGGCACTGGATGGTCGACCCGGCCACCGGCGCCCACACCACCAGCACCTCGCGGATGGCCACCGCCGCCGCCCGCCAGGCCCTCGAGCGGGCCGGCGTCCAGGCCGGCGAGATCGACCTGATCGTCCTGTCCACCGCCAGCCCCGACTACCTCCTGCCCGTCGCCGCCACCTACGTCCAGCAGCAGCTCGGCCTGGAGGACTGCGCGGTCATCGAGGTCCGCGCCGGCTGCGTGGGCGCCGTCCAGGCCCACGACATCGCCCGCCGCCTGCTCGCCGACGGCACCTACACCACCGCCCTGGTCATCGGCGCCGAAGCCGTCTCCCCGCTGCTGGCCCCCGTCTTTTTGGGCCGCGACCCCGAACGCGTACGGATGCGCGACCGGCTGACCGTCTACACCTTCGGCGACGGCGCCGGCGCCCTGGTGCTGCGCGCCGGCGAGGAGGGCTCCGCCCACGGCCGCCGCCGCCCCGTCTTCGCCACCCGCTCCCTGGGCGGCGCCCGCAAACCCGGCATGCTCATCGTCGGAGGCGGCACCGACGCCCCCCTCGCCGAACAGCAGCGCCGCCCCCGCCTGATGGACATCCGCCTCGACATCCCCGGCACCGCCCAGTTCGGCCCCCGCGTGTTCGTCGAGGGCATCCACGACCTGCTCACCCGCTCCCGCCTGGCCCTGGCCGACCTCGACGCGTGCGTGCTGCCCGAGGGCAACGCCGAGTACTTCGCGAGCGAGTACGCCGCCGCCGGGCTGTCGGCCGCCGACCAGGCCACCCTGAGCAAAACCATCGTGGAGAACCTCACCGACGTCGGCGCCACCGGCTCCGCCGCCGTCCCCCTCGCCCTCGACGCCGGCTGGCGCGAGGGCCGCATCCGCCCCGGCGACACCGTCCTGCTGCTGGCCATCGAGGCCAGCCGCTACCTGTACGCGGGCCTCACCCTCACCTGGGACGCCCCCTTCCCCGGCCACTGACCGCCCCGCGCCCCCGACCCCGCCCCTGCGCCCCCGCACCCGCGGGGCGCCGAGACCGAAGGACGAGAGAACGTGTCGATACAAGAGACGGAGCGCACCGCCCGCAGCGTGGAGGAACGCAACAAGAAGACCATCCGCCGGGTCTTCGACGCCTTCGTCAACCAGGGCGACTTCTCCGTCGTCGACGAGATCTACAGCCCCCACATGGTCGACCACCAGCCGCTGCCCGGCGCCCCCGAAGGCCTCGAAGGCGTCCGCTACACCATCGCCGGCCTGCGCGAGGGCTTCCCCGACCTGCACGTGACCATCGAGGACATGAGCGCCCACGGCGACCACGTCGTCATCCACAACACCTGGCGCGGCACCCACCTCGGCGACTTCCTCGGCGCACCGCCCACCGGACAGGCCATCGAGTTCACCGGCGTCGTGGTGTGGCGGCTGCTGGCCGACGGCCTGATCGCCGAACGCTGGGGCATCGGCGTGGAGTCCAACATGCTGGCCGTCCTCGGCCTGCGCCGGCTCGCCCCCGCCGCCCGCAACGCCGCCCGCCGCACCGTCACGAGCGCCGGCGCCCTGCTGCCGCTGCCGCCCGGCGCCGCCGGCGCCTGGCGCGCCCTTCAGACCGAGCTCGCCGGCAAGCGGCTGCGCGCCTACGAGGCCTCCCGGCGCCGCGCGGGCATCCTCCAGGAGTCCTTCGCCCTCCAGCCCCTGGGCGGCCAGGACGTGCTGGTCCACCGGATCGAGGCCCGCGACCCGCAGGGCGCCGCCCGCCGGCTGGCGGCCTCCGCCGACCCCTTCGACTCCTGGCTGCGCCAGGAAGCGGCCGCGGTGCTGGGCACCGACCCGTGGACCCACCTCGCCGCCGACGCCGCCCCGGCAGGCCACACCTGGATGTCCGTCACCAGCGAACTGACCACCGCCGGCTGACCACCGCCGGCTGACCACCGCCGGCTGACCACCGCCGGCTGACCACCGCCGGCTGACCACCGCCGGCTGACTGCCGTCCGAGCACCGGGGAACCGGCACCCCACCACTTCTCTAGCAAAGACATCGACACTGTCACTGCTAGACGGTCACTGCTAGACGACAACCGCCCCGTGCACGGCTCAGGAAGGAACCGATGATGCGGCAACGAAAACTCGGCAGCCAGGGGCTGGAGGTCTCCGAGCAGGGACTCGGCTGCATGGGCATGACCTTCGCCTACGGGCCCGCCGACGACCAGGAGGCCCTGCGCACCGCGCACCGCGCCCTGGAACTGGGCGTGAACCTCCTGGACACCGCGGACTTCTACGGCCCGCACAGCAACGAGGAGTTCGTCGCCCGCGTCATCGCCGGCCGCCGCGACAGCATCACCGTCTCCTCCAAGGTCGGCAACGAAGTCACCGCCGACGGCACCATCACCGGCCGCCTCAACGGCCGCCCCGACTACATCCGCACCTCCATCGACGCCACCCTGCGCCGGCTGGGCACCGACCGCCTCGACCTGTACTACCTGCACCGCGTCGACCCCGCCGTCCCCGTCGAGGAATCCACCGGCGCACTCGCCGACCTCGTCACCGCCGGCAAGGTGCGCCACCTCGGCATCTGCGAGGCATCCGCCGCCACCATCCGCCGCGCCCACGCCGTGCACCCGCTCACCGCCGTACAGACCGAGTACTCCCTGTCCACCCGCGACGTCGAGGCCAACGGCGTCCTTGCGGCCGTCCGCGAGCTGGGCATCGGCTTCGTCGGCTACAGCCCGCTGGGCCGCGGCCTGCTCACCGGAGCCATCCGCAGCCTCGACGCCCTCGCCGAACACGACTTCCGCCGCGTCGTGCCCCGCTTCCAGCAGGGCAACCTCGAGACGAACCTGCACATCGTGGAGCGGCTGCAGGCGCTGGCCGCCGCCAAGAAGATCACCGCCGGACAGCTCGCGCTGGCCTGGGTGCTCGCCCAGGGCGACGACGTCGTCGCCATCCCCGGCACCAAACGCGTCACCTACCTGGAAGAGAACCTCGCCGCCTCCGCCGTCGAGCTGAGCGCGGACGACCTCGCGGCCCTCGACGAGATCGCCCCCCACGGCTCCACGGCGGGCGACCGCTACCCCGTCGGTGCCATGGCCACCCTCGACGGCTGACCCCCGACCCCGGCCCGCGGGCCTTCGAAGGCGAAGTGAGTGCGATAACCATGGCGAACATCACGATCATCGGCGGCGGACTGGCCGGCCTGACCGCGGCGATCTCCGCCGCCGAACAGGGCGCCCGCGTCACCGTCCACGAGGCCCACTCCCACACCGGCGGCCGCGCCCGCTCGGCCGCCGGCCCCTACGTCACCAACGACGGGCCGCACACCTTCTTCGACAACGGCGACGCCTGGCACTGGCTGCTGCAGCGCGGACTGGCCGGCCGCTACGTGCGGCTGTCCTTCCACGAGTGGACCCGGATGCGCTTTCGCCACCAGGGCCGGCTGCGGATGACCCTGCCGTCCGGCTACATGAAGATGACCTGGCGCCACCGCGGCATCGAGGTACCCGTCGACCGCTCCTTCCAGGACTGGGCCAGTGAACGCTTCGCCCAGCAGACCGTGAACGAGGCCCTCGGCTTCCTCGGCCCGATCCTCTTCGACGGCGACCCCGGACGGCTGTCGGCGGCCTTCGTGTGGGAGCGGCTGCTGCGCGTGGGCACCCCCCGCTTCCCGCTGCCCAGCCGCTACTTCACCGGCGGCTGGGGCGCGCTGATCGCCCGCATGGAACGCGTCGCCCGCGCCCGCGGCGTGGTCATCGAGACCGGCTCACGGCTGAGCGAACTGCCCGCCGGCGGACCGGTGATCGTGGCGACCTCGCTGGCCTCCGCACGCAGCCTGCTTCGCGACCCCGGCCTCGAGTGGCCCAGCGGCACCGCCGCCCTGCTGGACATGGCCGTCACCCACTCCAAGAAGGACGGCAACGTCTCCTTCGACATGGACGAGGGCGGCTTCACCTCCCAGTACTCCGACCACGACCCCTCCCTCGCCCCCAACGGCCAGGCCCTCTTCCAGGGACAGATGCCGCTGCGGCCCGGCGAGTCGAAGGCCGACGCCCTGGCCCGGCTGGAGAAACTCTTCGACCTGACCACCCCCGGCTGGCGCACCCGCCTCCTGTGGCGCCGCGAAGGCGTCTCCCGCGGCCGCACCGGCGCCCTGGACCTGCCCGGCCTCAGCTGGCGGGACCGGCCCGCCGTCGACCGCGGGGACGGCGTGTACCTGGCCGGCGACAGCGTCGCCGCCCCCGGCATCCTCGCCGAGACCTCCATCAACAGCGCCCTGCGGGCCGCCCAACTCGCCGTGAACGCCCGCCCGGCGGCACACCGCTCCGCGGCGCTCGGGCGATGAGCAGCCCTTCGCGTCCCACCCCACCCTGTTAGGGAGCGCAGCACACATGAGAATCACCCTGTCCGAGCGCGGCACCCCGGACTGGCAGACCGCCGCGGACCTCGCCCGGCTGGTGTTCGCCAAGCAGTACCAGGCGAGCATCTCGCCCGACCCGGACGGCTTCCTCGCCTTCTTCGAGACCGCCGCCGACGGCCAGGAGGAAGTCCTCGCCTGCGCGGGCCTGTCCTTCCCCGAGGAAGAGAGCATCCTGCTCGAGCGCTACCTCGACGCCCCCGTCGAAGACGTCATCACCCGGGCCGTGGGCGCCCCCGTCAAACGCTCCCAGGTCCTGCAGATCGGCTCCATCGCCTCGGTACGGGCCGCCGCCGGCGCCGAGATCATCAAGGCGATCCCGCTGATCATGGCCTGCCTGGGCCGCCCGTACGCGGTGATGACCATGACCGGCCGGCTCGCCGCCCTCATGCAGCGCCTGGGCTGCGTCTTCCACCCCCTGGCCGACGCCAGCGCGGAACGCCTGCCCGAAGGCGAACGGGCCGCCTGGGGCTCCTACTACGACACCCGGCCCGTCGTCGGCTACGCCGAGGCCGCCGAGCAGTCCACCCTGCTGCTGGCCGCCATCGGCCGCTACTGCTTCACCTCGGTCGACATGCGGCTGCTGAGCAACCGCCCGCAGCAGGGGGTGCTCACCCGTGCCGCCTGACACCCCCACCCGCCTCTGCCTCGCCCAGGGACTCCTGGAGCGGGCCGGCAGCGACGCCGTCATGGTCCGCGTGCTGGCCGCCGACGGCTCGCCGCCCACCGCCTGGAGCTACCGCGACCTGACCGGCGCCGCCCTCGCGCTGGCCACCCGGCTCCAGGAACGGGCCCAGGTGCTGGGCCGGCCGGCCCGGGTGGGGCTGCTCGCGGAGAACTCGCCCGAATGGGTCGTAGCCGACCTGGCCGCCCTGTTCGCCGGCGCCGTCGAGATCCCCGTCCCCACCGCCTTCACCGCCCAGCAGGCCGCCTCCCTCCTGCAGAGCGCCGACCTGTGCCTCACCGACGCCGCGGGCGAAGCCGCCCTGGCCCGCTGGCGCACCGGCACCCCCCAGCCCGTCCTCCCCGACGGCTGCCCCGCCGTTGCCCTCGACCTGCCCGACCTCACCCGCGCACCCCGCCCCACCGCACCCCCGCAGATCCCCGCACACGACCAGATCGTCAAGGTCATCCACACCTCCGGCACCACCTCCGCCCCCAAAGGCGTCCAGATCCGCCGCCACGGCCTGGACGAACTCCTCACCTCGCTGCGCGCCCGCACCCGCCCGGAGATCTTCGAGCGCTACCTGTCCATCGTCCCGCTCAGCCTCCTCATCGAGCAGGTCGCCGGCCTCTACATGCCCTTCCTGGCAGGCGGTTCGGTGTCCTTCCTGCCGCCGGGCACCGCCCTGGTCGGCACCGCCGCCGACGCCGCCCCCCGCATGCTCACCCTGCTGCGCGCGGCCCGCCCCACCGCCCTGGTCGTGCCGCCCACCGTCGCCGGCCTCTTCCTCGCCCTGTGCGACCAGCAGCCCGCCGAGAGCATCCCCGAGCGCCACCGGCGGATCTTCGGACACGACGGGCCGGTCTTCATCGCCTGCGGCGGCGCCCCCGTCCCCCCGGAGATCCTCCAGCGCCTCGACGCCTACGGACTGACCGTCCACGAGGGCTACGGACTGAGCGAGAACTCCTCCGTGGTGTCCTGGAACTTCCCCGGCGCCGTCCGCTTCGGCACCGTCGGCCGCCCCCTGGACCACGTGCGGGCCGAACTCGCCGAGGACGGCGAACTCCTCATCCGCAGCACCTCCCTGTTCGCCGGCTACACCCGCGAGGACCCCTCCAGCGTCGTCGTCGACGACCAGGGCCGCCTGCACACCGGCGACCTCGCCGAGATCGACGCCGACGGCTATCTGCGCATCACCGGACGCAAGAAGAACCTCGTCATCACCGCGGGCGGCCGCAACGTGGCCCCCGAATGGGTCGAGGCCCGCTACCGCGAACTCGGCTTCGTCCGCGAGGCCGCCGTCGTCGCCGACGGCCTCGACCAGGTCCACGGCCTGTTCGTCATCGACGCCGGCCTCGACCCCGCAACCGCCCGCCGCGAGATCACCGACTTCGGCCGGCGAAAACTCTCCGGCATCGAACGCGCCGCCGTCGTCCACCTCATGTCCGAGGACGACCCCGCCTACGCCACCTGCTTCACCGTCACCGGACGCCCCCGCCGCGACGTCGTGCGCGCGCACGTCCTCGACCAGCCCCGCACCCCGGCCCCCCGCGGCGGCGAGACCAAGGAGAAGGCTTGACATCTCCCCCAGCTGAAGCAGGGGGATTCTTCCCTCGCGGGTGGAGCTTTCTGCTTCTCGGACAGCAGCTGCCCCGAATCAACGGCGGGGGACGTCGGTACGCCCAGCAGTCTTACGCCGGCTCCACAGACCTGACATCCCGCCAGCCCGGCGGTAGGCCCGGCCGGCTTGGTTGTCACCGGCCGAGCGTGGCAACGCCACTACATCCGCGGGCAGTCGCTGGTGAACGACGATCCGCCCTGGCGGCGAATCGTCTTCCCCTGCCCTGCTCCGCAGGAGTCCGTTTCCTCCCCAGCCCGAAGGCTGGGGTATCCACGGAGGAATCCAGATGAGCACGGCTATGAAGACCACCCCCTACGGCACCGGCAGCGGCCTGCTGGTCGAACCCGCAGGTCCCGGCGGCCTCGACGGCATCGACCCCAAGGAACTGCGCGACCTGCTCTCCCAGGCCGGCTTCCTGCTGCTGCGCGGCTTCGGCGCGGACATGGACGCCTTCACCGCCCTGGTGCAGCACACCTCCACCTCCACCACCCTCGACCCCGCCCGCGACTTCTACTCCGAGGTCGCCCAGAAGGTCGACGCCGGCTTCGACGAGGTGGGCCTGCACACCGAGAACGGCAACAGCCCCTTCCGCTCCCACCTCGCCTGGTTCTTCTGCGAGAAGGCCGCCTCCTCCGGCTCCCAGACCACCGTCTGCGACGGCTACCGCGTCTGGGACGCCCTCAGCCCCCAGGCCCGCACCGCGTTCGCGGCCCAGGACATCGTCTACAGCCGCTACGTCGCCGAGCCGCAGTGGCGGGCGATGGCCCACCACCTGCTGGGCCGCACCAAGCCCGCCGACGAGATCGACGTCAAAGAACTCCTCGCGCTGGCAGGCCAGTTGCCGGGCACCGAGATCGTGCCGCAGGACGACGGCGGGGTGCGCTACTCCTTCACCACCCCCGCGGCCGGCACCACCGTGTTCGGGCCGCGCCCCTCCTTCGCCAACAGCATCCTGGGCCCCTCCTTCAACTACGAGAAGCCCACCATCACCTTCGCCGACGGCACCGCCCTGTCCCCGCAGCTGCTGGCCGAGGTCGAAGAGGTGACCGCCCGCCTCACCGAGAACCTCGACTGGCAGGACGGCGACGCCGCCGTCATCGACAACACCCGCGTCATGCACGGCCGGCGCGCCATCACCGACCCCGACCGCACCATCTACAACGCCCTCAGCTACATCGAGGCACCCGCCGCCTGACCGGGCCGCCCCTCCCGCCCCCACCCCGCCGACGCAAGAAGAAGCAGCAGGAGGAGGAGAGGGCAAGGGGGCGGGAGACAGATCCATCCGAGAGGGATCCATGACCACCGACCACACCGCCGCCCCCCGCACGACGGACACCGCACCCGCCGCCGCGGATCCCCGCCGCTGGCGCCTGCTCGTCTTCGTCGCCCTCGCCCAGTTCATGGTGCTCCTCGACACCACCGTGGTGAACCTCGCCCTGCCCGCCATCCAGGCCGACCTCAAGGCCGGCGCCACCGCCGTCGAATGGGTGCTGACCGCCTACATCCTGTGCTTCGGCGGCCTCATGCTGCTCGGCGGCCGCACCGCCGACCGCTGGGGCAGGCGCCGCACCTTCCTGCTCGGCGCCCTGCTGTTCACCGCCGCCTCCCTGCTGTGCGGACTCGCCCAGGGCGCCGGCCTGCTGATCGCCGCCCGTGCCCTGCAGGGCTGCGGCGCCGCCTTCCTCTCACCGGCCGCGATGTCCCTGGTCACCACCACCTTCCCCAAGGGCCGCGAACGCACCACCGCGCTCGCCGTGTGGGCCGCGCTGGCCGGCCTCGGCGGCACCCTCGGCGTCATCGCCGGCGGCCTGATCACCGACAGCCTCAGCTGGCGCTGGATCTTCTACATCAACCTGCCCTTCGGGATCGTCGCCGTCGCCGGCGTCCTGCTGCTGTCCCGGGGCCGCCCCGAGACCCGCATCCGCGGCTCGCGCCCCGACATCGCCGGCGCCGTCACCGTCACCACGGGCCTGGCCGCCCTCGTCTACGCCATCGTCAACATCCAGGACCACGGCGCCACCTCCACGCCCTACGTCCTGGCCCCGGCCGCCGCCTCCCTCGCCCTGCTCGCCGCGTTCGTCCTGATCGAACGCCGCACCCCCGACCCGCTGATGCCGCTGCACCTGTTCGCCACCCGCTCCCTGGCCACCGCGGGCCTGGGCCGCGTCCTGACCAGCGGCGTACAGGCGTCCGTGCTCTTCCTGTGCAGCTACTACCTGCAGCGCACCCTGGGCTACTCCACCCTCAAGTCCGGGTTCGCGTTCCTGCCGCTGGGCGTCGTCGCCATCCTCGTCACCGCCCCCGCCACCCGCATCATGCACAAGGCCGGCCCCCGCCCCGTCTACCTCGCCGGCGCCGCCGGCTCCGTGCTGGGCCTCCTCCTGCTCACCCAGGCCCCGGCCGGCGGCACCTACCTGCTGCACCTGCTGCCCGCCCTGCTCATCCTCGGCGCGTCCATGCAGTGCTGCGGCATCCCCGTCAACGTGCACGGCGTCTCCGACATCCCCGCCCGCCAGCAGGGCATCGCCTCCGGCGTCCTGGTCGCCGCCTTCCAGGTCGGCGCCTCACTCGGCGTGGCCACCGTCGCCACCAGCGCCCTGACCCGCACCACCCACGACCTCACCCACCACACCGCCCCCGCCCTGGCCTGGCTGGACGGCCTCCACCTCGGCTTCTGGATCGCCACCGGCATCGGCGTCCTCAACCTGCTCACCGCCTACTTCGGACTGCCCCGCCACCGCCGCGCCCCCGCCCCGGCCGGCCCCCGCACCGCCTGACCACCCCCCAACCCCCCAGCCCCCCAACGGACACGGAGAGGCCCATGGCACGCCCCGGAGACACCCTCCACCTCGGCAAGGACAAGCTCACCTTCCTGACCACCGCCGCCGAAACCGACGGCGCCTTCGTCGAAGTCGAAGTCGAATACGCCCCCGCCGTCATCAAACCGCCCCAGCACTACCACCCCCGCCAGACCGAACACATGCGCCTCAAGAGCGGCCGCCTCCACCTCCAGCTCGACGGCGTCCTGCACGAGTACGAACAAGGCGCCGACTTCTACATCCCGCCGGGCGCCGTCCACTCCATGTGGAACCCCGGCCCCGAACCCACCCGGGTCATCTGGCGCACCACCCCCGCCTACCGGACCGAAACCGTCTTCGAGACCCTCTGGGGCCTGACCAACGAAGGCCGGTTGCGCCCCGACGGCACCCCCCGCCTGCAGATGCCGCTGCTCGCCCTCGCCTTCCGCGACGAGTACCGCGTCGTCACCGGCCGCCCCTACCCCCTCGACACGGCCCTGTGCCTGCTGCTCTCCCCGCTCTCCCTGGCCTGCGGCTACCGCCCCACCTACCGCCCGCCCCAGAACACCGCGACCCTCCAGCCCACCGCCTGAACACACCGGCAAACGCCCGGGGTTCGAGCCGGACACCAGGGCGCAGCGAGCCGTGCGCCCTAGCGTCGGCCCCAACCGACATACGGCCGATGCGTGGAGGAATGGTCATGGCCACCGAAGCACACGAATTCACCCTGCCCGGCGCGGATCTCCCGCAGCCCGACGCCGAACTGCGCAAGAAGCGCGAGGCGGTCGTCCTGCAGCACACGGTCGCCGAGATCGCCTGGGACATCGACGGCGTGCTGGCCACCTTCCCGCGCGGCGGCGTCTACCGCATCCAGGCCTTCGAAGAAGGCCCGCTGATCGGCGAAGAAGCCATCAAGAAGGGCTACTTCGCCGACCTCAAGGCCGCCTTCCCCGACCTCGAGCACGAACTGCACCACGTGCACCACACACCCACCGCCGTGATCCTCGAGGCACAGGCCCGCGGCAAGCAGGAGGCCGACTGGCGCGGCATCCCCAACCGCGGCAAGTCCATCGACGCCCCCGTCGCCGTCTTCTTCCACTTCGACGGCGACGTCCTGATCGACGAGACCCTCTACTTCGACATCGCCACCTTCCAGCGCCAGCTCGCCTGACCCCCTCCCTCTCCGCGGGCGCGGCGCGGCGGGGCCCGGATACCGGCCACCGGTATCCGGGCCCCGCCGCGCCGCGCCCGCGTGTGCCGAGCGGGGCTCGAGGAGGACTTGAGCAGGCGTCCGTAGCGTCGACGGCGCCGTACCGGCCCGCGCGCGGGCGCGGGCACCAGGGCGCCGCGGGCCGGACCGGTCACGGCGATGAGCATCTCGCACGACTCCAGAAAGGATGCTCGGTTGACTTCTCCCCTTCTTGAAGGAGGGGGGATTCTTACGGCTCGCGCCGTGAGGGTTTCTGCTTCGTTGCCGACTGCCCGTCCGGAGTACTCCGTTGAGGTCTTACACCAGCTCCACAGACTGTCACCGCCAGCCCGGCGGCCAGGAGGTTGTGCGCCGCGTTCACGTCCCGGTCGTGGGTCGTTGCGCAGTCGCACGTCCAGGTGCGGACGTTCAGCGGCATCGTGTCCCGCAGGGTGCCGCAGGCGGAGCACAGCCTGGAGGAGGGGAACCACCGGTCCACCGCGATCACTTCGCGCCCGTACCACTGGGCTTTGTACTCCAGCATGCTGCGGAACTCGCTCCACGCCGCGTCGCTGATGGCGCGGGCCAGTTTCCGGTTCTTGACCATGTTGCGCACGGTCAGGTCCTCGATCACGATCGTTTGGTTTTCACGAACGAGCCGAGTGGTCAGCTTGTGCAGCGTGTCGCGGCGCCGGTCAGCGATCCGGGCGTGGATCTTCGCGGCCTTGAGCCGGGCTTTCCTGCGGTTGGCGCCGTCGCCCCTGGCCTTGCGGGCAAGGTTGCGCTGGGCCTTGGCGAGAGCGGCACGGTCCCGGCGCTCGTGCCGGGGGTTGGTGATCTTCTCTCCGGTGGAGAGGGTCAGCAGGTGGTTCAGGCCGACATCGACACCGATGGCCTGACCGGTGGCCGGGAGCGGCTTGACGGACGGGTCCTCGCACAGCAGGGACACGAACCAGCGGCCCGCGCTGTCCTGCGAGACCGTCACGGTGGACGGTTTCGTTCCCTCGGGCAGCGGCCTGGACCACACGATGCGCAGAGGCTCGCTCATCTTCGCGAGCCGCAGCTCACCGTTCCGGAAGCGGAATGCGCTGGTGGTGTACTCCGCACTCCTGCGCGACGTCTTGCGCGACGTGAAGCGCGGGTACTTCGCCCGTTTGCCGAAGAAGTTGGTGAACGCCGTCTGCAGGTGCCGCAGCGCCTGCTGGAGGGGGACCGAGGACACCTCGTTCAGGTAGGCCAGTTCCCCGGTCTTCTTCCACGCCGTCAGCATCGCGGAGGTGGCGTTGTAGGTGACCCGCTCCTGATGGGTCGCCCACGCCTGGGTACGGGCGGCGAGCGCCAGGTTGTAGACCTTCCGCACGCACCCGAACGTGCGCGACAGCTCCGCTGCCTGCGCATCCGTCGGACAGAAGCGGTACTTGAACGCCCGCTTCACGTGAGTGGTCACTCACAAACTATCGCATCGACTAGTGGCTATCTGCGGGTAGTTGGCCGCGAACGACGATCCGCCCTGGCAGCGGATCGTCTTTCCCTGCCCTGCTCCGCAGGAGTCCATTTCCTGTCCGCCCTGAAGGGCGGAGTATCCACGGAGGGATCAGATGAGCACCGTCAACCCCCCATCCCCGGGCGGTGAAACCAAGAGGGTGGTCTTCTGGGCCATTCTCACCACCAGCCTCGCCTCGTTCATGGCGGGACTGGACAACCTCGTCATCATCACGGCGCTGCCCACCATCCGCGAGAAACTCGGCGGCAGCCTCACCGACCTGGAATGGACGGTCAACGCCTACACCCTGTCCTTCGCGGTCCTGATGATGTTCGGCGCCGCCCTCGGCGACCGCTTCGGCCGCCGCAAGGTCTTCAGCCTGGGCCTGCTGCTGTTCACCGCCGCCTCCGCGGCCGCCGCCCTCGCGCCCGGCATCAACGAACTCGTCGCCGCCCGCGCCGTCCAGGGCGTCGGCGCGGCCATCATCATGCCGCTGTCGGTGACCCTGCTGACCGCCGCCGTGCCCGCCGAGAAACGCGGCGCGGCCCTGGGCATCTGGGGCGCCGTCAACGGACTGTCCATCGCCGCCGGCCCGCTGGTGGGCGGCGCCATCGTCGAGCACCTGTCCTGGCAGTGGATCTTCTGGCTGAACGTGCCGATCGGCCTGGCCCTGGCCCCGCTGTCCTTCCGCAAGCTCGCCGAGAGCCGCATCGCCCACTCCCGCCTGGACGCCGTCGGCACCGCCCTGGCCAGCCTGGGCCTGTTCGGCATCGTGCTGGGCCTGATCAAGGGCCACGGAGACGGCTGGACATCCCCGCAGGTCCTGGGCGCACTGATCGGCGGCACCGCAGTGATGGCCCTGTTCGTGGTGTGGGAGAACCGCACCGAACACCCGATGGTGCCGATGCGGATGTTCCGCAACCGCGCGTTCACCGCGATCAACCTGGCCGGCGCCCTCATGTCGGTCGGCATGTTCGGCGCGATCTTCCTGATGACCCAGTTCCTGCAGAACATCCAGGGCTACACCGCCATGCAGGCCGGCGTACGGCTGCTGGCCTGGACCGCCATGCCGATGGTGGTCGCCCCCATCGGCGGCATGGTCTCCGACCGCATCGGCGGCAAACCCGTGGTCACCCTCGGCCTCGCCATGATGACCGCCGGCATGGTCTATTGGGCGTTCGTCCTCAAGCCGGACGTCTCCTACGCCGCCCAGCTGCCCTCCCTGATGATCTGCGGCGCCGGCATGGCCCTGTTCTACGCCCCGCTGATGAACCTCACCATGGGCTCGGTCGCCGAACACGAACAGGGCATCGCCTCCGGCGTCACCGCCGCCACCCGCGAGGTCGGCGCCGCCCTCGGCGTGGCCCTGCTCGCCTCCATCTTCAGCGCCAACGGCGGCTACGCCTCACCGCGCAACTTCGTCGACGGCCTGGTGCCCGCCATGTGGGTGGGCGCCACCGCGGTGGCGCTTGCCACCTTCGCCATGCTGCTGGCCCCCTCCCGCAGGCGCGCCGCCGCGAGCACCCCCGTCGCACAGGCCGCCCCCGCGCAGGAGAGTGCACCGGCCCCCCTGCACTGACCTGGCCCCGGGGCCGGCGTCACCCCACGGGTGGCGCCGGCCCCGGCGCCGTCCCACGAACCGGCGCCCCTGACGCCCCGACGAACCGAGGACGCATGGCCATTGAGGAGATGAAGGTCCGCGACGCCTTCCGGATCACCCCGTCGCAACTGCCGGACAACCGGGGCCTGTTCTTCGAGGCCTGGCGGCTGGGCGGCCTGACGGCGGCGAGCGGCCAGCCGTTCACCGTCCGGCAGGTCAACTTCTCCGTCTCCCGGCGCAACACACTGCGCGGCATCCACGGCACCACCCTGCCGCCGGGCCAGGCGAAACTGGTGACCTGCGTGCGCGGCGCCGCCCTGGACGTGGTCGTCGACCTGCGCGTCGGCTCCCCGACGTTCGGTATGTTCGACACCACCCTGCAGGAAGCCGGCTCCGGCATCGGCGTCTATCTCGCCGACGGCCTCGGCCACGCCTTCCTCGCCCTGAGCGACGACACCTGCATGAACTACCTGTGCTCCGAGGAGTACGTGCCCGGCACCATGGTCGACATCCAGGCCCTCGACCCCGACATCGGCATCCCCTGGAACACCACCGGACAACTCATCCGCTCCGACAAGGACACCCACGCCCCCAGCCTCTCCGAGGCCGCCGCCCGCGGCCTGCTGCCCACCTACGAACAGGCCCTCGCCTCCTACCACCCCGCGGCCCCCGCCGCCCGCCGCCCGTAACCGGGTCACCGCCGTACGGGAGTCCGCAGCCGACGCAGCTGGCCCGGGCGTCGGCGCGCTGCCCGCCCGGCATCCCGGGCAACCGGCTGCGCGGGCCCGCGCAGACTGATTCGATGACCTGACGGGTGGCGCCGGCGGCGGGAGGTGCGGTGATCGAGTGTGTCCGGGCGGTACTGCTCACGCCCGCCGGCCGGCTGCTGCTGATCCGGCGCACCTGGCCGGGCGCGACGCCCTACCGGGTGTTTCCCGGCGGGCACGTCGAACCGGACGATCCGGGCCTGCGCGCGGCCCTGGTCCGTGAGATACGCGAAGAGACCGGCGCCGAGCCGCAGATCACGGGTCTGCTGCAGGTGCTGGCCGACGCGCACCAGCGCCAGTACTTCTACCTGGCCCGTATTCGTTCATGGTCCGAGGCGGACCGCACCGGTCCGGAGTTCGCCGACCCGGACCGCGGCGAGTACCGGCTCGAGGAAGTCCCGCTGAGCATCCGAGCGCTCGACGCCCTCAGCCTGGAGCCGGAGGAGATCGCCGCACTGCTGCGCGACGCGGTGACGGCCGGGACCGACCTGGCCGACCTGGCGGATCCGGCACGCTGAGTTCGGCGGCCGGCACCAGGAACCCCTCTGCCAGGAGCCTGGCCGCCGACGGCCGCCGGGTGTGAACCGGCCTGCCCTGTCCGCAGGTTGGAGCGAGCTCGGCGCAGGGCTTCACACGCTTCCTCTCGCGGCCTGGCGGGATCTCCACTCATGGCGCAGGAGGTGGATCCGCAGGGCCGCGACGGCGAGAAACGCGAGACCGATGCCGCCCCGGGCCCACCCTCCGGCCATGACGAACCAGTACAGGGCGAGGCCGGAACGGGAGGGCGCGGAGAATTTGATCAGCATCCGGCCGGTCGATCAGGCGCGGACCCCGCACGCTGTGGTGGAGGCCACTGTTCCGCAGGCGGGAGGCGAGGGGGGCGTCAAATCCTGCCCGCCCGGGGAGTGCGGACGCGCACGGGCACCCGCCACTTCTGTTGAAAGTGCGAACCGATGTGCTCCGGTCGCCGATCGGGGGGCACCGACCTAACCTCGGTTGAGGCCGACAGTGACCAATGGGGCAGTTGTTCAAGATGGGAGAACATCGTGAATGACACATTCCGCAGCCACTGGGGGCGCACCTTCGCCGTAGGAACCCTGACAGCGGCCCTGCTGTCCGGGGGAGCAGCGGGCGGTATCGCGGTAGCGGCCACCGGATCCCAGCATCCGGCCGCACCTGCAGCGACACCTTCGACATCGGCGTCGGAGACGTCGAAGACGACGACCACCGCGCCGGCGCCGACGACGACCACCGCGCCGGCGCCGACGACGACCACCAAGCCGTCGCCGACGAAGACCACCAAGCCGTCGCCGACGAAGACCACCAAGCATTCGCCGAAGCCGTCGCCGTCGAAGACCCACAAACCGAAGCCGACTCCGTCGAAGACGCACAAGTATTCGCCGAAGCCGTCGCCGTCGAAGACCCACAAACCGAAGCCGACTCCGTCGAAGACGCACAAGTACTCGCCGAAGCCGAAGCCGACTCCCTCGAAGACGAGGACGGCGCACCCGACCGTGACCGCCAAGCCGACCAAGACCTCCTAGCCCTGACCGCCGGGGCAAGTGACACGCCCGCGCCCCCGCGCCCCTGAGGCGCGGGCGTGTCTGTCGGAGCCTCCGCCTTCGCCCTCTCCCTCGCACAACCATCCGGCGTCCGGTACGTCTGATGCGGTATGAGGGCGTGGTGGGCGGACAGGAAGCGGCGGTATGCGGCCGTGGTGTGTGCAGTGGTACTGGCGGCGGCCGGGGCAGGCGCCGTCGTCCTGAAAACCCGTCACCCGGCGCAGCCGCCCGGGGCCGTGCTGACGTTCCGGTCCGTGCTGAACACGTTCTACCTGCCGCGCTACACCGCGCCCGGCCATGCCCCCTGGGCTCCCGAATACCGGATCCGCCTGGCGGCGGCCGCGGCCCCGTCCGGAGGGAGCCAGGGGTTCGCCAGGCAGGTCGAGGCGGATTTCGACCTGTCCGTCTTCAAGGGGAAGGCTGACATCTGGGGGGAGAACAAGGGCTACGGCTGCGCCCGTTCGGGCTTTCGCGTGACCTGCGCGCTGCCGGACATCAAGTACGGGGAGGGAGCTGATTTCCTTCCCTTCCAGGTGAAGCCGAAGCCCGGTACGGCCTCCGGCCCGGCCGGATTTATCGTGGTGACCGTGCACAGCGCCGACGCGCCCACCATCCGGCACACCACCCGGGTGATGGTCGGCTCGCCGTATCTGACCACCCGGAACAGGAAACTGACGGGGGTGCGCCCCGGGGGCGAGGTGCGGCTGACACCCGCCTTCGGCAATCGGGGGGACACCGGTGTCGACGGTGGCATCACCGTCGTGGTGGTGGCGGACGGCAGCACCCTGCTGCCCCGGTACGGCAACTGCCGCTACAACAAGGCGGCAGCGGCCACCGAGGCACAGTGCGACTTTCCCGGCCCGCTGCCCGCGGGGACGGCGTACGAGACGGACCATCCGGTCATCGCCGTGACCGGCCAGGACACGAGGAGCGGCAGCCTGCACTACAGCGTGTGGCCCACCGCCGATATCGACGGTCCGTCACAGCTTCCCGGGCGGGCTGTGCGCGGCACCGGTGAAGTGCTGCGGCTTCGGCCGGTGGACGGCGGCGCGTTCACCGGGAGCGAGTCGAGCAGGAGCCGGGGAGCCGCCGGGGCACTGGACTTCGAGACCACGCGGGTCGACGACGTGGAGGCCGTCGGCTTCACCATCCGGGGCAGGGTGGGCGAGGAGGTCCGGACCGAGGTGCCGTATCCGAGGGGCTACCGGGGCGACACGATGTGGGTGACGCTCCCCGACGGCGTCAGCCTCGTCACCCGGCCGCCGCAAGACCTGCAGAGCGAGGACTCCTACTGCCGAAGGGGCCCGGCGAAGGGCGGTCCCGTCGCCTGCGGGCCGGGGGGCGAGCCCTACGCCGTCGTCCTGCTGGTGCGTATCGACAAGCGCGTCGAGGGGGCCCGCGGCAGCGTCACGGTCCCGCCCGGTCCCGCCGCCGACCCGGACCAGGACAACAACACAGCCCCGGTGACCGTGGAGTACGTCCCGTGACGGTCCCGTGCCGCAACGGGCGCCCGGTCATCCGAACTGGCCGGGCTGGTAGTCGCCGGCGGGCTGCCGGACGAGGACGTTGACGCGGTTGTAGGCGTTGATGAGGGCGATGAGGGAGACCAGCGCGGCGAGCTGGTCCTCGTCGTAGTGCTTGGCGGCGTTCGCCCAGGCCTCGTCCGTGACCCCGCCGGCCGCGTCCGCGATGCGGGTGCCCTGTTCGGTCAGCTCCAGGGCGGCGCGCTCGGCGTCGGTGAAGACCGTGGCCTCGCGCCAGGCCGCGACCAGGTGGAGGCGCACCGGGGTCTCCCCGGCGTGCGCGGCGTCCTTGGTGTGCATGTCGGTGCAGAAACCGCAGCCGTTGATCTGACTGGCGCGGATCTTCACCAGTTCCTGCGTCGCGGCCGGCAGCGTGGAGTCCGAGACCGCCTTGCCTGCCGAGTTGATGTGCCTCAGGACCTTGCCTGCGACCGGGTTGCCGAAGAGGTTCAAGCGGGCATCCATGGTGAGCTCCTGTGCCGTTGGCGGTGGTTACACCTCCCTGACGGACCAGCCCGGCAGGATGTGACAGCACCGGGAAAAAAAGCCCGTCTTCTCACGGCCCGGTCCCGCCCTCCCTGGGGCGCGCTCACCGGTTCAAAGGGCGGCCTTGTGCTTCAGGGGTTCCCACCAGGTGCGGTGGTCGCGGTACCAGGCGAAGGTCTCGGCCAGGCCCTGGGCGAAGTCCTTGCGGGGGCGGTAGCCGAGCTCGCGGGAGATCTTCGCGCAGTCCACCGAGTAGCGCAGGTCGTGGCCGAGCCGGTCGGGCACGTGCTCGACGCTGTCCCAGGTCGCCCCGGCGAGGTCGAGCAGCAGGGTGGTCAGTTCCTTGTTGCTCAGCTCGGTGCCGCCGCCGATGTTGTAGACCTCGCCCGGCCGGCCGCCGGTGCGCACCAGTTCCAGGCCCTGCACATGGTCGTCGATGTGCAGCCAGTCCCGGACGTTGAGCCCCTCCCCGTACAGCGGGACGCGGTGTCCGTCGAGGAGGTTGGTGACGAACAGGGGGATGACCTTCTCGGGGAAGTGGTGGTGGCCGTAGTTGTTGGAGCAGCGGGTCACCCGGACGTCCAGGCCGTGGGTGCGGTGGTAGGAGAGGGCGACGAGGTCGGAGGAGGCCTTGGAGGCGGCGTAGGGGGAGTTGGGGCGCAGCGGGTCGCTCTCGGGCCAGGAGCCCTCGGCCAGGGAGCCGTAGACCTCGTCGGTGGAGACGTGCAGGAAGCGGGCCGGGCCGCCGGGCCGGCGCAGCGCGGCGTCCAGCAGGGTCTGGGTGCCCAGCACGTTGGTGGTGATGAACTCGGCGGCGCCGAGGATGGAGCGGTCGACGTGGGACTCGGCGGCGAAGTGCACGATCTGCTCGTGGCCGGCGACGAGTTCGGCCACGAGGCGGGTGTCGCAGATGTCGCCGTGCACGAAGCGGAAGGCGGGGTGGGAGCGGACCGGGTCGAGGTTGGCGGGGTTGCCGGCGTAGGTGAGTTTGTCCAGGACGGTGATCTCGACGCCGCCGGGGCCGCCCGGGCCGAGCAGGGTGCGTACGTAGTGCGAGCCGATGAACCCCGCTCCGCCGGTGACGAGGATGCGTGTGGTGGTCATCTGATCCCTCCGTGGATACTCCGCTCTTCAGGGCGGAGAGGAAACGGACTCCTGCGGAGCAGGGCGAGGAGCGACGTGAACGCGGCGAAGAACCTTCTGGCTGCCGGGCCGGCAGTGTCCGCGTGTGGAGCTGGTGCAGGACCTCAACGGAGAACTCCGGGCGGGCAGTCGGCGTCGGAGCACGAACCCCCACGGCGTGAGCCGTGAGGATCCCCCTCGTTCACGAGGGGGAGAAGTCAGGACGATATCTGCACCTTGCTGTGGTCGCCGAGGATGAGCCGGTGGGCGGCGGGGACCCGGGGTGCGGGGGTCACCTCCACGTTGCGTCCGATGATCGAGGCCTCCACGCGGCGGGCGCCGCGCACCGAGGAGCCGTCCAGGACGATGGAGAACTCGATCTCGCTGTCGGTGATGCGGCAGTCGTGGGAGATGGAGGTGAACGGGCCGACGTAGGAGCCGGCGATCACGCTGCCGGTGCCGATGACGGCCGGGCCCACGATGCGCGAGCCGCTCACCCGGGCGCCCTCGTCGATCTGCACCCGCCCGATGATCTCGCTGGCGTCGTCGACGTCGCCCTCGATGTGCGGCTCGGTGTGCTCCAGGACGGAGCGGTTGACCTCCAGCATGTCGCCGACGTTCCCGGTGTCCTTCCAGTAGCCGGAGATCGTCGTGGAGCGTACGTCGTGCTGCTGGTCGATGAGCCACTGCAGGGCGTGGGTGATCTCCAGTTCGCCGCGCCAGGAGGGCGTGATGGCGCGGACGGCCTCGTGCACGGCGGGGGTGAACAGGTAGACGCCGACCAGCGCGAGGTCGCTCTTGGGGGCCTTGGGCTTCTCCTCCAGTCCTATGACCCGTCCGTCCGCGCCGAATTCGGCGACCCCGAACTGGCGCGGGTCGGGGACCTGGGTGAGCAGGATCTGGGCGGCGGGCCGCTGTGCGCGGAAGGCGTCGACGAGGGAGGAGATGCCGCCCACGATGAAGTTGTCGCCCAGGTACATGACGAAGTCGTCGTCGGCGAGGAAGTCGCGGGCGATGATGACGGCGTGGGCCAGGCCCAGCGGCGCGTCCTGGGGGATGTAGGTGACGGTGAGGCCGAACTTGGAGCCGTCGCCGACGGCTTGCATGATCTCGTCGGCGGTGTCCCCGACGACGATCCCGACCTCGGTGATGCCCGCGTCCGCGATCGCTTCCAGGCCGTAGAAGAGCACCGGCTTGTTGGCCACGGGCACCAGCTGTTTGGCGGATGTGTGGGTGAGGGGGCGCAGGCGGGTTCCGGCCCCGCCGGAGAGTACGAGAGCCTTCATGAAGGGGAGGCTAGGAGCGGGCACTTGAGCCGGGATGGGGGATGGGCCGTGCCCACAGGCCCCCTCCAGGGCGGCTCGAGAGGCGGTGGGGATCCTCGGGTGACACGGCGGGGCGGGCGGCTGCGCCTGCCCGCTTCGGTGACGCGAGTCCAGGAAGGCTTGAGGCATGGCAGACAACCACCGTGAACTCGTCCAGCGCTTCGTCGACATGATCAACGCTCATGACGTGAGCACCATGAGCGAGCACACCGCGCCCGGGCACATCGACCACAACCCGGTCGTGGAGGACGGCATCGAGGCGAACACGGCGTTCTGGGAGCAGATCTTCGCCGCGTTCCCCGACGTCAAGGTCGTCACCCACGACCTGGTCGTGGAGGGGGACCGCATCGCCGGCCGTTTCGAGTACTCGGGCACCCACCAGGGCACGTTCTTCGGCGTCGAGGCCACCGGGCGGCCGCTGAACTTCCAGTCGATCGACTTCTGGCGGGTCGAGGACGGGCTGCTGGCCGAGCACTGGGACCAGCTGGACATGGCGGGGCTGTTCCGCCAGCTCGGCGTCGACATCCACGCCGGCCAGGACGGCCGGTAGCCGTCGTCGGGCACGGGCGGGCGGCCCGGCGCGCACAAGGTGCGCACCGGGCCGCCCGTGCGTGAGTCCGTGCGTGAGTCCGTGCGTGAGCCCGTCGGCGAGTCCGTGCGTGAGTCCG
>NZ_JBEYFS010000142.1:0-31211 GCF_040634475.1 Streptomyces sp. NPDC007095 | reverse complement strand
GGACAGCCGCCGGGCCAGGGTGCGGGTACGCCGCTCGGCGCCCGCGTGGATGTCACGCGCGCGTGCCCGTGCCTCGGCGGCCTCGACGATCCGGCCGAGCAGATCCACGGACCCCGCGGTGAAGTCCCGCTCGGCGATCAGCTCGGCGCGCCGCCCCAGCTTGTTGCCGAAGCCGCCGACCAGGTCGGCGAGCCCGTCGGTGTCCCGGGTGTCGGTGACCGCGCGCAGCAGCAGGTCGGTGAAGTCGGAGTCCTTCTTGACCGCGAAGAGACCGGCGGCCTCACCCTCGTCGGCGTTCATCTCCCGCTGGTAGCGGAAGAGTTCGGGGTCGAGGCCGAGGTCCGTCAGATGCTCGTTCCAGCGGTCGTGGATCTCCTCCCAGTGCACTTCGAGGTGCGGATACGCCTTTCCGGCCTCGGTGAGGGCGTCGCGGAAGCCCTTCATGGTGCGCCGCCGTCCCTGCGCGCCGGACGCGCCCTCGACGGGCGGCCGGACGGCGGTCGCCTCGGCGACCGGCAGGTTGTCCAGGCTCAGGCCGGGGCCGGGCCGGAAGGAGTACCAGGCTTCGGCGAACTTCCTCGGGTCGTTGGAGACCTGCCGTCCCCGCCACTCGCTGGCCTTGCCGACCACGACGCACTCGCCGGTCAGCGTGTGCTGCCACTCCAGCGCGACATGACCGCAGTCGTCGGCGAGCAGGAACTTGCGCAGCACACCGGAGCTGGCGCCGCCCAAGGTGTTGCGGTGGCCCGGCAGCATCACCGAGAAGATCAGCTTGAGCAGCACCGACTTGCCGCCGCCGTTCTCCAGGAAGAGCACGCCCGCGGGCGCGGGCCGGCGCGGCGGCCCGACGGGCTCCTCCTCGAAGAACTCCGCCTGGGTGGGGGCGGGGTCGGGCACGGGCTCGCCGACACCCCTCAGGTCAAGGACGGTGTCGGCATAGCGCGCCCCAGCAGGCCCGATGGAGTAGAGGCGGACCCGGGACAGCTCGTACATGGCGGCGGACTCTCGTAGTAAGTCTTCGGATACGTGAGGAAGGTCGGGGAGGGTCAGGAGTGGAACGGCAGCCCGGCGTCGGCCACCAGCTCCAGGTCGTCGGTGTGCTCGGCGGGCAGCAGCGTCGGGGTGCCGTCGGTCACCGGGACGACGCCCAGTTCGAGGAGCTCGGCCATCGCGGCGCTGCCCGCCATGTCCCGCACCTGGAGCTGATAGCGGGCCGTGGTCCGGTACGTCCCCCCGGAGTCGTCGCCGGTCCGCTGGAGGAATCCGGAGTCGGTGAGGAACGCGACGGCCTTGCCGATGATGCCGGTCGTCGAACCGGACAGTCTTCGCGCGTCCTTGGTGGCGCCGGTGGAGCTGCGCCGCGCCCAGATCCGCCAGGCCGCCTCAAGGCCGGGCGCCTCGGTCGCCGGATCGGTGTTCTCGCCCTGCTCCTCGGCCCGCTCCTCCAGACGGCGGCAGGCCTGTCGTACGAACGCGTCGACGCCGTTGACCGAGACACGCCCGATATACCCGTCGTCGGCGAGGTCCTCGGGGCGTGGGAAGGCCATCGCGGCGACGGCGAGGTGGGCGAGGCCGTGCAGGAAGCGGTCCGCGGAGTCGGCCGAGGTACGACGGGCGTAGTCGCCCATCCGGACGGCGAACACCGAGTCCTCGGCGGCTGTCACCGCCATCCCCGCGCGCGGGGACACCTCCAGCACGACCAGCCCGAGGCCGGCGGCCACGGCGTCGGCGAGCCGGGCGAACGGCGGGTCCTCGCGGTACCGCCGCAACAGCTCCGCGTACTCCTGGTCCCGCGCCGGCTGCAGCTTGGGCTGGAGCCCGAAGGCGACGAGCCGCGCCGCGTCGGCGGCGTCGGCGGGTGTGACGGGAGCGTTCGCCGGCGCGGCGACGACATCCGGCTCACTCCACTCGACGTGCTGCTCGGTCACGACAAAGGCTCCTTGCGCAGAGTTACGGGGCTGGGATTCACGACCGGTCCGCCGCCATCCCCGCCGCGTCCAGCAAAGCCATCCCCACTATCAGATCGGCCCCGCCGAACTCGGGATCATCGAGCTCGACCCCGTCATCCACGGCGAACAGCAGCTTCTCCTCCCCCTGCCGATAGGCGGTACCGACCGGCGGGCTGGCCGCGTGAACGGCCAACAGGGCGACGAGGTAGGGCAGTTCGGGATCCCGGCGGCGCGCTTCGGCAAGCAGCCCGGACAGCCGTCGCGGTGCGTCCGCCGGCAGATCCAGCAGTTCCATCGCGGAAGCGAGCTGCTCCTCACTGAACCGGCTGTCGTCCGGCGTGGCGATCAGATCCGGCTCGGGCATCTCCGCACCGAGGTGCTCCCGCTCCAGGGGCGGTGTCAGCAGGAGCTCGACAAGATCCCCCACCCGTACGGCCACCGGCGTACGCAGTCCCGTCCCGCGCGCGAAGAACGCGTCCGTCACGCGCCGCGCCTGTGCGACGGGCAGCGGCAACACGGGCGCGACGAGGTGGCCGTAGAGGTCGATCCCCGAGGTCGTCATGGGTGTGGCGAAGGCCTGCCGGTCCTGCTCGGCGCGGAACAGGGGCCCGGCCTCCAGGAGCCGGGACTGCAACTGCGTGTGCCGGCGGATGCAGTCCTTGACGATGTCGACGAGCTCGGCGGCGCGGCGCTTCTGCTCGGGGTCCTCGGACTCGTCGCGGGCCTTGCGGATGTTGGTGAGGATCGCGTTCTCGTGACGGTAGCGGTCGGCGACGTGGTCGAGCGCCTCGGCGATCATGTCGGGCACGGCCTGGAGCCAGTCGACGGCCCGCACATTGCGCCTGGTCGCGTCGAGCGCCCTGCGGAGCGTCTCCGAGTACTGCACGGTCCGGTACCGGGCCTGCTCGGCGGCGAGCTGGGCGTCGGCGAGGCGGCCACGGCTGATCAGCACCTCGAGCTTGACCTCGGCGGCGATCTGCGCGCTGGTGACGTCGGTGTCGAGGGCGCCGACGAGGACGTTGACCGCCTCGTCCGTCGTACGGAGGTAGACGGTCCCCCCGTACCCGGGCACCTCCTCGATCAGCTTGAAGTCGTAGTCGCGGCGCACATAGGAGCCGTCGGGGGCGAACGTGCCGTATACGGCCCGGAAGCCGCGGTCGACGCTGCCGACGTTGATCAGGTTCTCCAGGACCCACTTGGCCACGCGCTCGTGCTCGGCGACGGGGCGCCGCGGGGCCTGCGCGGCGATGCGCGGGATGAGCCGGGCCACTATCTGGTCATGGTCGGCGCCCGTGTCGAAGTCCATGTTCAGTGTGACGAGGTCGATGGCGGCGAGGGCCACCTCGGCCATCCCGTAGACGGTGTACTCGCCCGCGAGATTCGCCTTGCGCACATCGAGGTCGTGCAGCGGCGCGGTGCACGCGAGCGCGCGCAGCCGCCGCGCCAGGCCCTCGTCGGCGGCCGGGCCCGGAGCGGGGCGCGGCCCCACGCTGAGCTGGGGCGGAACGCTGTCCGTCGATGCAAGCGAAGTCACGGTGCACAGACTAGGTCCTCGGTCTGACAACGGTCGAAACGACGCAGAAGCGACCGCCGTCACACTGGCACCACGCAGCACGTCACACTGGCACCACGCGGCACGTCACTCCGGCACCACGCGGCACGTCACTCCGGTTCCACGCAGCACGTCACTCCGGCACCACGCGGCACGTCACTCCGGTTCCACGCAGCACGTCACTCCGGCACCACGCAGCACGTCACTCCGGCACCACACGGCGCCTCGCGGTCGCCGCCTCGCGAGAGCGGCGGAGCGAACCGTCGCCGCGGCCGTCCCCGAGAATCACGACCCGGCTCAGCCGATCCCCTGTGCCCCGTCGGCGACCCGCCGCGCGTAGGCCTCCACGACCCCTGTGAGGGAATCGTCGAGATAGGCCGCGAGCAGTTGCTCGGCCCCGTCACGGTCGCCCGCCCGGAACGTGTTGAGGATCTCATGGTTGCGCGCGAGGTACGGCTCGTGGAGCCGCCGCGGATCGGCCACCACATGGAAGGCGAGGCGCAGTTCGGCGAAGACGCTGCGCATCAGTTCGTCGGTGCGGTCGCTCCCGGCGAGCGCCACCAGCTCCCGGTGGAAGTGGATGTTGGCCGTACCGACGCCTTTCCAGTCACCTTCGCGCGCCGCCCGCTGCCCCTCGGCGACGGCCTGGGCGAGGTCGTCCACGGCGTACGGCGGCTCGCCGAGGCCACGGACCACGGCGCACTCGACGAGGGTGCGGGTGCGGTAGATGTCCTCGACGTCCTCGATGGTCAGCACCCTTACGAAGACCCCGCGGTTGAGCTCGTGCACCAGGAGGCGTTCGTGCGTGAGCAGCCGGAACGCCTCACGCAGTGTGTTGCGGGAGACGCCGAGCGCCCCGCCGATGCTGTCCTCGGACAGTCGGGTCCCGGGCGGGAAGTACCCCTCGGCGATACGGCTCCTGAGGATGTCCGAGACCCGCTCGGCGGTGCTGGTGCGGCCCAGCAGGGCGCGATCGTCGGCCAGTCCCGTCAGCTCTGCCATGCCCGGAATTCAATCGCAGAAATAAGAACGAAACAACACGGGTATTGAGGGATCGTTCAACGATCCTCTACCTTGCTACTCACGGCGCCACTCGCTCGCCCGAGCGCCGACGGCTTCCGCACGGCACGGCTCAGTCCTCAAGCACCCTCCGTCCTCCTCCTGCGAGGTGCCCATGAGCACGACCCCTCCACCACAGGCCCTGACCACCGGCGCACACCCCAAGACGGATGAACTCACCTCGGACGACGGCGCGTTGGGCTGGCTGCGCGCCCTCGGTCCGCAGGGCCGCAGGGCCTTCGCCGGCGCGTTCGGCGGCTATGCCCTGGACTCGTACGACTACTTCACGCTGCCGCTGAGCATGGTCACGCTGGCGGCGTACTTCGGCCTGGACAGCGGCCAGACCGGACTGTTCACGACCGTCACGCTGGTCGTCTCGGCGGTCGGCGGCGCGATCGCGGGTGTGGTCGCGGACCGGATCGGACGCGTCAAGGCACTGATGATCACCGTGATCACCTACGCGGTGTTCACGGTGGCCTGCGGTTTCGCGCCCAACTACGAGACACTGCTGGCTTTCCGTGCCCTTCAGGGCCTCGGTTTCGGCGGTGAGTGGGCGGTCGGCGCGATCCTGGTCGCCGAGTACTCGACCGCCAGGCACCGGGGGCGCACGCTCGGGGCGATCCAGAGCTCCTGGGCCGTCGGCTGGGGGCTGGCGGTGCTCGTCTACACGCTGGTCTTCCAGTTCCTCGGCGACGACCTCGCCTGGCGCGTGATGTTCTGGACCGGCGCGCTGCCCGCACTGCTCGTCGTATGGGTGCGGCGCCGGGTACAGGACGCCCCGGAGGCGGCCGCCGTGCGCGAGAAGAGCGCCGAGAAGGGCTCGTTCGCCGCCATCTTCAAGCCCGCCTCGGCCGACGGCCCCGGCCTGCTGCGCACCACCTTCTTCGCGGTCCTGCTCTCCACCGGCGTCCAGGGCGGCTACTACACGCTGGCCACCTGGGTGCCCACGTACCTGAAGACGGAGCGCGGCCTGTCCGTCGTCGGCACCGGCAGCTACCTCACGTTCCTGATCTCCGGGGCCTTCATCGGCTACCTCACCGGCGGCTACCTCACCGACAAACTGGGCCGCAAACGGAACATCCTGCTCTTCGCGATCCTCTCGGCGGCCTGCATCCTCACCTACGCCAACATCCCGAGCGGTGCCAACACGCTTCTCCTTGTGCTCGGTTTCCCGCTCGGATTCTGCATGTCGGCGATCTTCAGCGGGTTCGGCTCCTTCCTCAGCGAGCTGTACCCGTCGGCGGTGCGCGGCACGGGGCAGGGCTTCACGTACAACACCGGGCGTGCCGTGGGTGCCGCCTTCCCCACCACCGTCGGCTTCCTGGCCGACAGCTGGGGTGTGGGCGGCGCCCTGGTCTTCGGCGCGATCGGCTACGCCCTCGCAGCCCTGGCACTGATCGGACTCCCCGAGACGCGTGGGAAGGAACTCCTGTGAAGCACACCGTCCAGGAACGCCCTTCGAGCCTCCTGCGCATCGACGGCCCCGCACACGCGTGGACCCCCAAGGAGGCGCGCGCCCGGTTCCGTTCGGGCGTGTCCGGCCCCACCGCAGGAGTCGCCGCCGGCCACACCCAGGCGAACTTGATCTCGGTGCCCGCCGAATGGGCGTACGACATGCTGCTGTTCTGCACGCGCAACCCGAAGTCCTGCCCGGTCCTCGACGTGACGGACGCCGGCTCCTGGACCACCCCGCTCGCCCAGGGCGCGGATCTGCGCACCGACCTGCCGCGTTACCGGGTATGGGAGCACGGCGAGTTGACCGACGAGCCCACGGACGTGGTCGACCGCTGGCGCGGCGACCTGGTGTCGTTCCTCATCGGATGCAGCTTCACCTTCGAGTGGGCGCTGACCGAGGCGGGCGTCCCGATGCGCCACATCGAGCAGGGCCGTAACGTCTCCATGTACGTGACGGAGCGCGAGTGCCGCACCGCCGGGCGGCTGCACGGACCGATGGTGGTGTCGATGCGCCCGGTCCCTCCCGAGCATGTGGCCGCGGCGATCAGGGAGAGCAGCCTGCTGCCCGCCGTGCACGGCAGCCCGGTGCACTGCGGCGAGCCGTCGGTCCTGGGCATCGAGGATCTCTCGCGCCCCGACTTCGGTGATCCGGTGGACGCCACCCCGGGCGACATCCCGGTGTTCTGGGCCTGCGGAGTGACACCCCAGGCAGCCGTGATGGCGTCCCGGCCACCCTTCGCGATCACCCACGCACCGGGCCGGATGTTCCTCACCGACGCCCGCGACGAGCAGTACCGCGTGGCCTGAGAACGACCTACGAAGGAGGGACTGCACCTCATGACCCCGATCGACCTCAACGCCGACCTCGGCGAGGGCTTCGGCCGCTGGCGGCTGACCGACGACGAACAGCTGCTGTCCGTCGTCACCAGCGCCAATGTGGCCTGCGGCTTCCACGCCGGGGACGCGGCCACCATGCGACGGGTGTGCGAGCTGGCGGCCGAGCGGGGTGTACGGATCGGCGCCCAGGTCTCCTACCGCGACCTGGCGGGCTTCGGGCGGCGCGCGATGGACGTGCCGCCCGACGAGCTGGCTGCCGAAGTGGCCTACCAGATCGGCGCCTTGGAGGTCTTCGCACGCGCGGCCGGGACGTGCGTGTCGTACGTGAAACCGCATGGCGCGCTCTACAACCGGGTCGTGCACGACGAGGAGCAGGCGGCGGCGGTCGTCGAGGGCGTGCTGCTCGCGGACGCCGCCCTGCCCGTCCTCGGTCTACCGGCCTCCCGGTTCCTGAAACTGGCCGAGCAGGCCGGACTGCCCACCGCCACGGAGGCGTTCGCGGACCGCGCCTACACCGAGCAGGGCACCCTGGTGCCCCGCACCCGGGCCGACGCGGTGATCACGGACGCCGAGGCGGTCGTCGAACGCTCGCTGGGGCTGGCCCGCTTCGGCATGGTCACGTCCCACTCCGGGGCGCGCATCCCGGTCCGTGCCCGCTCGTTGTGCCTGCACGGCGACACCCCGGGCGCGGTGGACCTGGCACGTCGGGTCCGCGCGCGTCTGGAGTCCTCGGGCGTCCTCGTGAAGGCCTTCGTATGAGGGCTGTTCCGGCCGCCGACGACATGGCCGGCGACGACGCGAAGGCATCTGCGGACGTGAGCGGCACGAGGGCGCTGCCGGTCGGTGACCACGCCCTGCTCGTCGAGGTCTCCTCGGGCGCGGCGGCGCAGGCCCTGCACGCCGAACTGCTGCGCCGCCGCGCCGAGGGCTCGCTCTCGGTCGCGGAGATCGTCCCCGCGGCCCGCACGGTCCTCCTGGACGGTCTGGAAGACCCCCGGCGGCTGGCGGAGCAGCTCCCCAGGTGGGAGATCCCGCCGCACGCCGCGCGCGCGCAGGAGGCGATCGAGATCCCCGTACGGTACGACGGTCCCGATCTGGCGGATGTCGCGGCTCTGTGGGGGGTGCCCGGGCACGAGGTGCCCGCGATCCACGCGGCGGCCGAGTTCCGTGTCGCCTTCTGCGGGTTCGCGCCCGGCTTCGGGTATCTCACCGGGCTGCCGGCCCGGTACGACGTGCCGCGCCGGGCGACTCCGCGGACGGCGGTTCCGGCGGGTTCCGTGGCGCTCGCGGGCCCGTACACGGGCGTCTACCCGCGCTCCTCGCCGGGTGGCTGGCAGCTGATCGGCACAACGGACGCGGTGCTGTGGGACCACGCGCGCGTGCCGGCCGCGCTGCTCGCCCCGGGCACGCGCGTCCGGTTCGTACCGGTGGGGTGCTCATGACCGACCGGGCCCTCGCCGTCGTGCGCGCCGGGGCCCTGACCACCGTCCAGGACCGGGGCCGCCCCGGCCACGCCCACCTCGGCGTACCCCGTTCCGGCGCGCTGGACGCGCCCGCTGCGGCGCTGGCCAACCGGCTCGTCGGCAACCCTGTCGAGGCGGCCGTACTGGAGACGACGCTCAACGGATGTGCCCTGCGTCCGCGTTCGGTGGTCACCGTGGCCGTCACGGGCGCGCCCTGCCCGGTCACGGTGAACGGCCGTCCGGCGCCCTGGGGAGCGCCCGTGCGTGTCCCCGCCGGAGCACTGCTGGATATCGGCCCGGCCCGCGCGGGGGTACGCAGTTACGTGGCCGTCGCCGGCGCAGTGACCGTGGATCCGGTCCTCGGCAGCCGCTCCACGGACCTCCTCTCGGGGCTCGGTCCGCCGCCGCTCACGGACGGCACGGTGCTGCCTCTGGGGCGCCCTGACGGCGTGCACACGCGCGTGGACGTGGTTCCGCATCCGGGTCCGCCCTCGGAGCTGGTTCTGCGGGTGACACCGGGCCCGCGCGACGACTGGTTCACGTCCTCGGCCCTGCGGACCCTGGCGACGGGCACCTACCGGGTGTCCTCCGCGAGCAACCGCATAGGGCTGCGTACGGAAGGGCCCTCACTGGAGAGGGCCGTTTCCGATGAACTCCCCAGTGAGGGCATGGTGCTGGGTGCCGTGCAGGTGCCGCCCGACGGCAGGCCGGTCGTCTTCCTCGCCGACCATCCGACCACCGGGGGGTACCCGGTGATCGCGGTGGTCCGTGGCGCCGACCTCCCCGCGACCGCTCAGGCGGTCCCGGGCACGCCGGTGCGCTTCATGGTCGTACGCCGCCGCTGACGGGCTCCGGGCCACCGCCTCGAACCGTCATACCGCGTCCGGCCGTTCCGCCACCGACAGGGCGGCCAGCGCGGACGCCACGGCGTGCGAGGCGCTGAGGTCGAGCCGGGCGCTGGTGCCGCGCGCCCGGTGGCGCACCTCGGCGGCGGCCAGGGTGAGCAGTTGCGGCAGCAGGTCGGTGCACCGCCGGGCCACCCACCCCGTCCCCGCGGTGGCCAGCCACCACAGACTGGCCGACCGTGTGGGCGCGGGGAACTCCGGCTCCGCCGAGGGGGTGTCCCCGGTGGCGATGCCCTCCTGTTCGAGCAACGCGTGGAAACGCAGGGCGAGTTGCCGGTGCCCCCGCTCCCCCGGGTGCAGCCGGTCCGCGCTCCACATCGCGCGGTCCGTCAGCCAGGCGCCCTCCGCCGCGTGCAGATGCACGGCTCCATGGCGCTCGGACAGTGCGTGCACGACCGTGTTGACGGCCCGCTGCCGCCGGGCCAGGGGCCTGGCCAGCACTCCCGGCAGCCCGAGCATCGCGCCGGGATCCGGCAGGCAGGCGGTCAGCAGGACGGCGTCCTGGGCCCGGAACGCCGCGTACACCCGGTCGAGCCGCGCGGCCACGGCGTGGATGTCGAAGGTGCAGCGAAGGGTGTCGTTCACACCGATCACGACGGACACCACGTCCGGACCCAGGGCCAGTGCCGCCGGGGTCTGCCGTTCCAGGACGTCGCGCGTCTGGGCCCCGCTCACCGCAAGGTTGGTGAACTCCACGGACGTGTCCGGGCCGTCGGACAGCCCGTCGACGAGCAGTGCGGCCCAGCCCCGCCAGGCCTCGCCCACGGGGTCGCCCACGCCCTCGGTGAGCGAGTCCCCGAGGGCGACGAACCGAAGGGGTCTCATCCGACGCCCTCCTGGAGGCGGGGCCGGGACTCGGCCACCGCGTCGTGCGCGGCGAGGAACGCCTCCACGGCGGTGCCCCAGCCGAAACACTCCGCACGCGCGCGTGCGGCTTCCCTGCGCGCGGCCTCGGCACGTCCCATGAGCAGGCGTACCGCGTCCGCGAAGGAGTCCCCGCTGTCCGCGGCGGTGGCTCCGGCGGACCCGACCACCTCCGGCAGCGCCGACATCGCGCTGGCCACCACGGGCGTACCGCAGGCCATCGCCTCCAGGGCGGCCAGCCCGAACGTCTCGGCGGGCCCCGGTGCCAGGCACACGTCGGCGGAGGCCTGCAACGCGCCGAGCAGCGCGCGGTCGGCGACATGTCCGAGGAAGGTGACGGGCAGCCGCCGCTCCCGGGCCCGCTGTTCGAGCCTGGCCCGCAGCGGCCCGTCCCCGGCGACGACGAGCACGGCACGCTCGCCGCGCCGCAGCAGCGCCTCCAGCGCGTCGAGCGCCGTACCGGGCCGCTTCTCGACGGACAGCCGGGAGCACATCACGAGCAGCATCTCGTCCGCGCGCGCGTACCGCTCGCGCACCCCGCGGTCGCGCAGCCCGGGGTGCCGGCCGACCAGGTCGACGCCCAGTGGGGCCCGTACGACATTGCGGGCCCCGATGCGGACGAACTCGCGCTCCGCGAACTCCGTGGTGCACACGACCCGCGCGTAGGTGTGCGCCGTACGGATGTTAATGGCGTCGGCGGCCTTGCGGGCCATTCCCTCGGAGAGCCCCCAGGTCCGCAGCACGCCGTCGGCGGTCTCGTGGGAGACCATGACCGCGGGCACCCGTGCGCGCCGCGCCCAGACGCCGGTCCAGCGCAGGGTGGTCCGGTCGGAGACTTCGAGGCGGTCGGGCGCGAGCGACTCCAGGAGGCGGGCGACCCGCCGCTTGTCCGTGAGTACGCGATAGCCGCCGGTTTTGGGCAGCAGCGGACCGGGCAGCGTGATGACCCGCCCCTGCTCGGTCTCGCGGTCGGTGGCACGCTCGCCGGGGACGATGAGCACGGGCTCGTGTCCGGCGGCCAGGTAGCCGCTGCCGAGCTCCCGCAGGGCGGTGCGCAGACCGCCCGACGCGGGGGCGACGAAGTTGGCCAGCCGTACGATGCGCAGGCTCATGCCGCCACCACCGTCCGCGCGGAGAGCACGTCGGCGTAGTGGTCGATGAGCTGGTCGCCGACCGCCGCCCAGGTGCGGCCCTCGACGGTGGCCCGCCCGGCGGCGCCGTACGCCGCCCGGAGGGCCGGATCGACGGCGAGCGCCCACACCGCGTCGCGTACGGCGTCCCCGTCGCGGGGCGGCACCAGCAGCCCCGTACGGCCGTGTGCGACCAGGTCCAGTGGTCCGCCCGCGGCGGGTGCGACGACCGGTACGCCGCTGGCCATGGCCTCCTGGACCGTCTGGCAGAAGGTCTCGAAGGGGCCGGTGTGAGCGAAGACGTCCAGGGAGGCGAAGATCCGGGCGAGTTCGTCGCCGGTGCGACGCCCGAGGAAGAGGGCGCCGGGAAGCGCCTCGCGCAGGGTCGTCTCGCTGGGCCCGTCGCCCACGATCACGACGCGTACGCCTTCCAGGTCGCAGGCTCCGGCGAGCAGTTCGACCTGCTTCTCGGGGGCGAGCCGGCCGACGTAGCCGACGATCAGCTCGCCGTTCGGCGCCAGTTCGCGCCTGAGGGCCTCGTCCCGGTGCTCGGGACGGAAGCGGACGGTGTCCACGCCGCGCGGCCACAGCCGCACCCGGGGCACACCGTGTGCCTCCAGGTCGTGCAGGGCCGCGCTGGACGGGGCGAGCGTCCGGTCGGCGGCGGCGTGGACGGAGCGTATGCGCCGCCAGGCGGTGGCTTCGCCCGCGCCCACGTACGTACGGGCGTAACCGGCGAGGTCGGTCTGGTAGACGGCGACGGCGGGGACGCCGAGCCGGGCGGCGGCCGCCATGCCGCGGACGCCGAGGATGAAGGGGCTGGCCAGGTGGACGATGTCGGCGCGGTGTTCGGTGATCGCGGCGGCGACGCGTCGGCTGGGGAGGGCGACGCGGACCTGGGGGTAGCCGGGGAGCGGTAGGGAGGGGACACGGACGACGGGGCACGGCGCGAGGGCGTCGGGCCCGTGCCCGGCCGCCGTGGCCGGGGCGACGACGAGGGGAGCGTGACCGCGATCGACGAGGTGCCGGGCGGTCTGGAGCGCGCAGTGGGCCACGCCGTTCACATCGGGGGGAAAGGATTCGGTCACGATGACGACACGCATACCCGTGTTGTCGCCGTGCTGGACGTGGCCGCGTCAACGTGGATCTTTCCTGCCGAGGAACGCCCCGTGAGCGTTGTACTGCACGCCTTTCCAGGTCGGCGCGCGGCCACATCCTCCTGACCCGCGAGTCACTTCGTGTTCATACCGCCGGTGCGTCGGGCCCGATCCGGCTGCGTACGGCCGTCTGTACTTCCGCTTCTTCGGCCGGATCCGACGCCAGCCGCCGCAACTGATCGACCACGCGCGCGTCACCGGTTTCGGCGTGTCGAGCGGCCACCTCGCGGGTCGACTCCTCGCAGTCCCACAGGCACTCGACGGCGAAGCCGGCGGGGAAGGAGGGGTCGGTGGCGGCGAGGGCGCGGGCGGCTCGCCCGCGCAGATGGGACGACGCCGTCTCCCGGTAGACATGGCGCAGTACGGGTGCGGCGCAGACGATGCCGAGACGTCCGGCTCCGTCGACGAGGGTCCAGAGTGTGGGTGCGTCGGGGCCTTCGCCGCGTACGGCCTCACGCAGGGCGCCCAGCACCAGTTCGCTGTCCTTGGTGCCGCCCCGGCAGGCGAGCATCCGTCCCGCGGCGGCGCCGAGGGCATCGGGCCGCCCGGCCCACCGTCGGGCCCGGTCGACGGCGGCGACACTGCGCATACGTTCGAACGCGTCGACGGCGGCCTCCCCGACGGTCGCCGTGCCGCCGGTCGCGGCGGCCTCGATCAGATCGAGAGCGTCCGGATCGTTGCTGTCGGCGAGGTAGCGCAAGGCGGTGCAGCGGGCTCCGTCGCCGCCGTCCCGGGCGGCTTGGAGAATCTCGGGCCGGTCCTCGGGGCCCGCGACGGCCGTGAGGCAGCGCGCGGCCGGCACATGGAGTGCGGCTCCGCGGTCGAGGCCCTGCTGGGCCCACTCGAACACGGCCCGCACGCTCCACCCCGGACGTGGTCCGGTGGGGCGCAGTTGCCGTTGCCATCGGTCGAAGGAGCCCTGTTCCTGGGCGGCCCGCACACGCGCGGCGATGGATTCGCGGGAGTCGTCCGCCCACAGCCGCCAGGGCCGGGGCTCGAAGGCGTCGCGCACTTGGGCGACGAGCGCGGCCTCGCCCTCCGGATCGGCCGGGAAGCGGGCGAGGACGGGCACGGCGAGGGCACGCAGACCCGCGTCGTCGTCGCGCAGGGCCAGCTCGTCCAGGGCCCAGGCCCAGTTCGTGCCCGAGGCGGCGTACCTGCGCAGCAGTTCCAGGGCGTCCCGCCTGCCGTACGAGGCGAGGTGGCCGAGGACCGCGAGGGCGAGCCCCGTGCGTGACTCGCAGTCGTCGAGGATGTCCTCGGCGTCGAAGAGGTGCCGCTCGATCTCGTCGAGCTCACCGCTCAGATCGAGGTAGAGACGGGCGTAGTACAGGGAGCGGTTCTCCACCTGCCAGTCGTGGCGGGGGTCGCGCAGCACACAGTGGTTCAGTGCCGCGAGCGCTTCGGCGCGCGGTGCGGTGAGCGCGTGCAGCGTGCCGTCGCCGCGGCCCCTCTGGAGCAGGCCGAGCAGCGTACCGCTGGGCGCTATGACCGGATCGAACATGGGAAACAGCCTCACATCAAGCGTCGACGCAACCGGGATCCTGCATTACCTGGCCGCGTGACAACACGTCGGAGCGCCCGCCGTTTCTTGCTTGCTGTAGACCATCTTCCTCTGCCTCTCGTCGGTGGCCCATACGGGCCGCGTCACGGCCCGCGCGGTGCGGCAACACCTGCCCAGCCATCGCGTCCGTGAATCACGACGTCATGATGACTCGGCAGTTCTTCTTGCCGCGACCGTATTTCCGGCGGCCCCGTACCGCCTCCCCCGTTTTCGGTGTTGTAGCTGGTCAGTGCGGGCGGATCAGCGCGCGCCGAACAATTCGAGGAGTTCGGTCTTGCCGAACATCCGGGCGGTGTCGACGGCCGAGGGGGTGCCCGCGGCCGGGTCGGCGCCGCCGTCCAGAAGCGCGCGGATGACCGCCGCCTCGCCCTTGAAGACGGCCCCCGCGAGGGGGGTCTGGCCGCGGTCGTTGATCCGGTCGGCCTCGGCGCCGCGCTCCAGCAGGGCGCGCACCGCCTCGGCGTGGCCGTGGTAGGCGGCGAGCATCACCAGCGAGTCACCGCGGTCGTTGGTGAGGTTGGCCGGAACACCCGCGTCGACGTACGCCACGAGCGCCTCGGTCTCCCCTCGGCGCGCCAGATCGAAGATCTTGGTCGCCAGCTCCACGACTTCGGGGTCGGGGGCTTCACTCATCGGCCGGACCACCTCTCACAAGGACAACGACGGCTACGTCATGGGGACTGCGGGAGCGTACGACAGCGGGTGGGCTGTCATGCGCAGGTCCGTACGACAGCGATGTGTGCAGCCGTACGGGTGATTCGCCAGCGTACTGGCTTCGACGGCACATGACGGGCGCCGACCGAGGCAAAGATCACCACAAGCCGCACAAGAGCCGACAGAGAGCAACAGACCTGCCCAGGGGGTCCGGAACGGCTCCGCCGACTGGATGAAATCAGACGAAATTCACTCAGTTGCACCTTTTATCGTATGGATACATCCTGTGATCCTGGAAGTACTCATGGTGACTGTCCCCACGAACCAGGAGAGCACAAATGATTCTGTCCATCTCAGGCGTCGTCCTGCTCGGCATCATCGTCTTTCTCTTCTTCCGCAAGGACGGACTCAAGGCGTCGCACGCCATGGTGTCCTCGCTCTTCGGTTTCTACCTCGCCAGCACGGCCATCGCGCCGAGCATCAAGGCAGGCGGGGAGAGCCTGGCGAGCCTCCTCGGCGGGATCAAGTTCTGACGTCCCTGCCCATCGCGCGCACCTTCAGGAGACAGCAGTGGCCCGGCGCCCTCTCCCCCGCATCCTCAGCAACGGCAGCGCACAGATCGCCCGAAGCCGGGAGCTGGCCCGAACGGCAGCCGACAGCGCCACCGACGTCCTCCATCCACTGATCACGGTCACCCGTGGACTGCGCCGGCTGGCAGCCGCAGGCGGGCGCAAGTGGGCCGCCACCCCCAAGGACCGGCGCGGGCCGCTGCTGTTCCTGGTGGCCTCGGTGATCCTGGTCGTGGCGCTGGTGCCGTACGGACCGCTGCTCGCCGCCATCACCCTGATGGCGGCGGCAGCGTGGACGGGCCGTCAGCCGGTCTCGTCGGAGCCCACGGGCCCCGACGAAGACCAGATCAAACGACTCCGGTCGTTGTACGACGCCCTCGTCCCGTACTTCTCCGTGGCCGAGGACCCGGCCCCTCTGTACGCCCACGGCGGCGACTGGGAGAAGGCCTTCCCCACGCACGACTTCGACGACGACGGGCGCGTGTCCCGGCTGCTCATCCGCTACCCGGCGTACTTCACGGACGGCGAGGCGGAGTCCCGGGCCCGGATCGAGCAGCTTCTGCACGCCAAGTCGGGCCGCGGTCGCGAGTACCACTTCGACTGGGACGAGGAGGGCAACGAGCTCACCGTCACCGTCCTCCCGCCGCTCCCCACCGACATCGCCGCCCAGCGATTCGTCACCTCACCCGGCGAGACGGTCCTCGGCTTCACCGACCCGGCCGACGTCCAGCGCACCCTCCCCCTCACCTACGGTGAGGAACAGCGCGACGTTCCCCCGGTCGTCTGGCGCACCGGCATCCGCTCCACCGAGCCGCATCTGCTGATCGCCGGCGATCCAGGCAGCGGCACGACCACACTCGTGCGTTCCATCGCGCTCCAGGCCCTTCAGTACGGCGATGTCGTCATCGTCGAGGGCGGCGGCACCGGCGAGTACGCGTGCCTGACCGGCCGGGCCGGCGTCCTCGCCGTCGAGTCCGGCCTCGCCGGGGCGCTCGCGAGTCTGGAGTGGGCCGCCAACGAGACGGAGCGGCGGCTGATCTCCGCCAACCGTGCGCGGCAGGCGGGGCACCCCGCCCCCGACGACACCAAGAACCCCCTGTGGATCCTGCTCGACCGGCCGAGCGCGCTCGGCCACTTCGCCGCCGCCGGCGGCCGAAACGATCCCCAGGCACTCCTTCAGGTCCCGCTCCGGCACGGACGCGCGGCGGGCGTCACGGTCGTCATCGCCGAGCAGTTCGAGGATCTCGAGGCGCTCAGCGAGGCCGTGCACCAGCACACCCGCGCGCGCGTGGTCCTCGGCCCGGCGTCTCCGGTCCAGCTGGAAGCCGTCCTCGGCGCGCCGCCGCACACCACTCCCACGCGGGATGTGCCGCCCGGCCGCGGGTACGCCCGGCTGGGCGCGGGTCCGGTCCTGCGTCTCCAGGTTCCGGCTACGCCGGACCCCTATGACGACGCCACCAGCGAGACCCACCGACGCGCCGTCCTCGACCTGCTGCCGGAACGCACGACTCCGGCGGAGGCGGACCCGATCCCTGTCGAGGCCGCGGTGGCGGAGGGCTGAGCGGGCTCCCTGGTTGTGGAGCTCGGCTGCGGGTGAGTGGGGCTGGTCGCGCAGTTCCCCGCGCCCCTGGGCGGCGGCACCGGCCCCCACCGGCCCACAGCCGACGAACCCACCCGGGGTCCGGTCGGCTGCTAGGCCACGAACGTGCGGGGCGCTTCGTTGCCCCCGGTCGCGCCCGTTTTCACCAAGTGCGCCGCCGCGGCCAACCGGACCGCCGCCTCCTCGGCCACCGCACCCCCCACGGTGAACGGCAGCCGCACATACCCTTCGAAGGCGCCGTCGACCCCGAACCGCGGCCCGGAGGGCACCCGGACCCCCACCCGTTCGCCCGCCTCGGCGATCCGCGAGCCGGACAGCCCGCCGGTGCGCACCCACAGCGTCAGCCCGCCCTGCGGAACGGTGAACTCCCAGTCGGGCAGCTCACGGCGCACGGCGGCGACGAGCGCGTCCCGGTTCTCCCGGGCCTGCGCACGCCGGATCTCCACGGCCCGCTCCCACCCCCCGGTGCTGAACAGCCAGTTCACGGCCAGCTGCTCCAGCACCGGCGTTCCGAGGTCGGCGTACGCGCGCGCGGCGACGAGACTGCGGATGACATCGGGGGCCGCACGGACCCACCCGATCCGCATCCCCGCCCAGAACGCCTTGCTGGCCGACCCCACGGTGATGACCGTGGACCCGGAGGGGTCGAAGCCGCAGACGGGGCGCGGCATCGACAGCCCCTCCTCCAAATACAGCTCGCTCATCGTTTCGTCGACCACCAGTACGGTCCCCGCGGACCGCGCAGCGTCCACCAGGCGGCGCCGCTGGTCCTCGTCCGCGAGGGCTCCCGTCGGGTTGTGGAAGTCGGCGACGACGTACGCGAGCCGGGGCGCGGCGTCCCGCAGGACCTGGCGCCAGCGCTCCACGTCCCATCCGGCGAGCCCTTCGGCCATCGCGACGGGGACGAGCCGGGCGCCCGCCTCCCGCATCAGCTGGAGGATGTTGGCGTAAGAGGGGGACTCGACGGCGATGCGTTCGCCGCGCCCGGCGAAGAGATGACAGATGGCGTCGATCGCGCCCATCGCGCCGGTCGTCACCATGATCTGCTCGGGCATGGTCGGAATGCCGCGCGCGGTGTACCCCTCGGCGATCATCGCGCGCAGCGCGGGAAGCCCCGCCGGATAGTCGCCGTGCGTGTGCGCGTACGGTGGCAGCTCCTCCAGGGCGCCCTGCACGGCACGGGTGAGCCAGGGCTCCGGCGCGGGGAGTGACGCGCAGCCGAGGTCGATCATGGAGCCGAGGGCCTCGGGCGGCAGCGGTTCGAGGCCGCGCGCGGGCAGCGGGTTCCCGGCGGGGACGGCGGTCCAACTGCCCGCTCCCCTGCGGGACTCCAGGAACCCTTCGCCGCGCAGCGCCTCGTAGGCCGCGGCGACCGTCGTACGGCTGACGGAGAGGGACAGCGCGAGCTCCCGCTCGGCGGGCAGCCGCGCGGCGACCGGAACCCGGCCTTCGAGGACGAGCAGCCGGATGCCGTCGGCGAGCGCGCGATAGGCGGGCGGACGGCGGGTGCCGGGCCCCGCGGGGCGCTCCTGCTGGGAGTTGAGCAGCCGGGCGAGCTGCGCGGCGCCCATCGCCGAAGTCCACTGCGTCATGATTCCCAGTCCACCTTCCTCGGATTGGCCTTGGATGGCGCCTTCCTTCAGGCCACAGAATGTCACGAGCCAGGCCACCATCACCACCGCGGGTCATCACGGGCCATCACCACAGGGGGCACATCTTGTCCACACACGCCGACTCCCCACACCTGGAGCGCAAGGGATCCGGGCGACGGCTTCCTCGTCGCCTCGCCCAGCTGTACGTGGGCCTCGCGCTGTACGGCGCGAGTTCGGCCCTGCTGGTGGAGTCGGGCCTCGGTCTGGAGCCCTGGAACGTGCTGCACCAGGGGCTCGCCGAGCTGACCGGTCTGACGATCGGCGTGGTGTCGATCTTCGTGGGCGCGGCGGTGCTGCTCCTGTGGATCCCGCTGCGCCAGCGCCCGGGCCTCGGCACGGTCTCCAACGTGTTCGTGGTCGGTATCGCCATGGACGGCACCCTCGCCCTGGTGCCGGACGCCCACACCCTGGCCGTACGGATACCGCTGCTCGTGGCGGGCATCGTGCTGAACGGCGTGGCGACGGGCCTCTACATCTCGGCCAGCTTCGGTCCGGGTCCCCGTGACGGTCTGATGACGGGCCTGCACCGGCGTACGGGGCGCTCGGTACGGCTGGTGCGCACGGTCCTGGAGGTGGCGGTCGTCGCGACCGGATTCGCGCTCGGCGGCACGGTCGGCATCGGCACGGTGCTGTACGCCGTGGCGATCGGGCCGCTCGCCCAGCTCTTCCTGCGCGTGTTCGCCGTCCGCCCGGCACCGGGCGGCAGCACCGTCGTTGCCGCCGGTCAACCGGAGCGAGCGATACTTCCAGGGTGAGCCCGCGCATACGCCACCCGTACCTCGACCACCCCGGCCCGATCCCCTTCGCCCACCGGGGCGGTGCGGCGGACGGCCTGGAGAACACCGTCGCCCAGTTCCGCCGCGCGGTGGAGACGGGCTACCGCTACATCGAGACGGATGTGCACGCGACGTCGGACGGCAAGCTCGTCGCCTTCCACGACGTGACCCTGGACCGGGTGACGGACGGCGCGGGCCGGATCGCGGACCTCCCCTGGGAGGACGTGCGCCACGCGCGCGTGGCGGGCGAGGAACCGGTCCCTCTCTTCGAGGAGCTCCTCGAAACCTTCCCCGACGTCCGTTGGAACGTCGACGTCAAGGCCGAGCCCGCCCTCCACCCCCTGCTGAACCTCATCGGCCGCCTCGACGCCTGGGACCGCGTCTGCGTCGGCTCGTTCTCCGAGGCGCGGGTCTTCCGCGCCCAGCGTCTGGCCGGACCTCGTCTGGCGACCTCGTACGGCACCAAGGGTGTCCTGGGGCTGCGGCTGCGCTCGTACGGCATCCCGGCCGCGCTGCGCGACTCGGCGATCGCCGCCCAGGTGCCCGAGTCCCAGTCGGGCGTGCCGGTGGTCGACCGGCGCTTCGTGCGCGCCGCCCACGCGCGCGGCCTGCAGGTCCACGTGTGGACGGTCAACGAACCCGATCGGATGCACCGGCTCCTGGACCTGGGCGTCGATGGCATCATGACCGATCACATCGACACGCTGCGCAGGGTCCTGGAGGACCGGGGCACCTGGGTCTGAGCCCTCTCGCGCGGTCCGTTCAGCGGGAAGCGAGGGGCACGGGTGGGCACCGAAACCGTGCGGGCACAGGCGGCCGACGAGGTCACCGAACGGCGGCGCGAGCAGCGCGGCTGGTACTTCTACGACTGGGCGTGCTCCGTCTACTCGACGAGCGTGCTCACCGTGTTCCTGGGCCCCTATCTCACGTCCGTCGCCAAGCACGCGGCGGACGCGGACGGCTTCGTACATCCGCTGGGCATCCCGGTCCGCGCCGGCTCCTTCTTCGCCTACGCGGTCTCGGCGTCCGTCATTCTGTCGATCTTCGTGATGCCGATGGCGGGCGCGGCCGCCGACCGCACCGGCCGCAAGAAGGGCCTGCTCGCGCTCTGCGCCTATCTCGGCGCCACGGCCACCACGGGCATGTTCTTCCTGGACGGCGACCGCTATCTGCTCGGCGGTCTGCTGCTGATCGTCGCCAACGCCTCGGTGGCCGTGTCGATGGTGCTGTACAACTCCTACCTGCCGCAGATCGCCCCGCCCGAGGAGCGTGACGCGGTCTCGTCCCGCGGCTGGGCCTTCGGCTACGCGGCGGGCTCGCTCATGCTGGTCGTGAACCTGGTCCTGTACTCGGCCCACGACTCCTTCGGTGTCTCCGAGTCGACGGCCGTCCGCATCTGTCTGGCCTCGGCGGGCATCTGGTGGGGCGCCTTCACCCTCGTGCCGCTGAAGCGGCTGCGGGACCGGCCCACGGCATCCGCGGGTCAGGTGTCGGGACACGGATGGCGGCAGCTGTCGGCCACCGTTCGCGACATGCGGGGCAAACCGCTCACCCTCGCCTTCCTGTTCGCCTACCTCGTCTACAACGACGGCATCCAGACGGTCATCTCGCAGGCGTCGTTGTACGGATCGGAGGAGCTGGGCCTGAGCCAGTCCACCCTGATCGTCGCCGTGCTGCTGGTGCAGGTGCTCGCGGTCGGGGGCGCCCTGGGGATGGGACGGCTCGCACGGACGTACGGCGCGAAGCGCACGATCCTCGGCTCGCTCGTCGCCTGGACGGTGACGCTGGGCGCCGGGTACTTCCTGCCGGCGGGCGCACCCGTCTGGTTCTTCGTCCTGGCCGCCGGGATCGGCCTGGTCCTGGGCGGCAGCCAGGCACTCTCGCGCTCGCTGTTCTCCCATCTGATTCCGAGCGGGAAGGAGGCCGAGTACTTCTCCGCGTACGAGATGAGCGACCGGGGGATGAGCTGGCTCGGCCCGCTTCTGTTCGGTTTGACCTACCAGCTGACGGGAAGTTATCGGGACGCGATCATCTCGCTCGTGGCCTTCTTCGTCATCGGATTCGTGCTGCTGGCGAGGGTTCCGGTGCGGCAGGCCGTGCACGACGCGGGTAATCCCGTACCGGACAGGATTTAGCACCTGAGGCCAAAGGCCGGTAGTGTACGCGTTTGGCCTGCCAGGCGTACCGTTACTGCGCGTCAAAGATACTGAAGCGTTGGGTGACATCTGCTGCCAGATGTGACAAACCGGGCGCCGGTGGGTACAACAAGGGGCGGCTACGACGGCGACGCATGACCCGGAACGGGAATCTTTACCGCCGACCGGACGTTGACCGGATGACGACGACAGCGACACCTGTCCTGTGGGCGACAAGCCCGGGAGGCACGATTCATGAGTGAGCGAGCTCTTCGCGGCACGCGCCTCGTGGTGACCAGCTACGAGACGGACCGCGGCATCGACCTGGCCCCGCGCCAGGCCGTGGAGTACGCATGCGAGAAGGGGCATCGGTTTGAGATGCCCTTCTCGGTCGAGGCGGAGATTCCGCCGGAGTGGGAGTGCAAGGTCTGCGGGGCCCAGGCACTCCTGGTGGACGGCGACGGCCCTGAGGAAAAGAAGGCCAAGCCCGCGCGTACGCATTGGGACATGCTGATGGAGCGGCGCACCCGAGAGGAGCTCGAAGAGGTCCTCGAGGAGCGCCTGGCCGTTCTGCGCTCCGGCGCGATGAACATCGCGGTGCATCCGCGGGACAGCCGCAAGTCCGCGTAACCCCTCCGGGGGCTGGGCGGCATACCACGCACTCAGCCGCGAGCGCCGTACGAAAGTTGTACGGGGCCCGCGGCTCTGTGCGTTGTGCGCGTGGCGGTGCGGTGGATAAGGACCGGCGCAGGTCATCGCGCCTCTTCAGGGGCACGGGGAACTGCGCGACCAGCCCCCGCTCACCCGCACCCGATTAGCCGGCCACGGCCGAGGTCAGCGTCAGCGTCAGCGGTTCAGTGGCGGACGCGGGCCCGGGTCCGCCGTCGGGTTCTCTTCCCTGATGACCTCGCCCTGGACGACCTTGCCGTCGGGGCGATGGATGCGGGCCTGCTGGAAGGCGTCACCGACGCTGCCTGGCGAGGCCTCGCGGATCTTGCGGTCGATGGTGCGCTCGGCGTAACGGCTCAGGGCCTTCTGGACGGGCGGGATCAGCAGGAGCAGGCCCAGCGCGTCGGAGATGAGCCCGGGGATCATCAGGAGCAGACCGCCGAGCATCATCAGCCCGTTGCCTTCGCCGCCCCCGCTCGTGGGGGCCACCCCGCTCTGCTGCTGTTGCAGCGTCTCAGTGAGGTTGCGGAAGGCACGGCGGCCGGCCCGCTTGATGACCACGGAACCGAGGACGAAACCGGCGACCAGCAGCAGGAAGACCGCGAAACCGCTCGCCGCGCCCGCGACCACGGTCAGGAGCCAGATCTCCAGCACCAGCCAGACGGCGATGCCGAGCGGCAGGTAGGTGCGCAGCCGGGATCGCCGCGGCCGCGCGGGGTATGTGGGAGTCGGTGCGCCAGTCGTCATGCACCCAGTGTGCCTGGGCACAGCTCAGTATGGGATAAGCGGATGATCAGCCGTAGCCGTGGAGTGAAGTGAGGGCGGAGTGCGAGTGGGAGGCGGGCCCACCCGGGCCGCCCCCCCACGCCACAGAGTGCTTCTACGACCTGTGCTTCCGCCCGGTGATCCGGCCGACCCGCTCCCCCACGCCCCACGTGGTGACCCGCCACAGCGCCTCCACGAGGATGTCGCGGCTCATCTTGGAGTCGCCGAGCTCGCGCTCGACGAAGGTGATGGGCACCTCGACGACGTGGAAACCGGACTTGACCGCGCGCCGGGCCAGGTCCACCTGAAAGCAGTACCCCTGGGACGCGACTTCACCGAGTCCGAGACCTTCGAGCGTCTCGCGGCGGAATGCGCGGAAGCCTCCGGTGACGTCCCGGATCGGCACGTCGAGCATGAGCCGGGAGTACATGCTGCCGCCGCGCGAGATGAACTCGCGGGACTTGGGCCAGTTCACGACCCGCCCGCCCGGCACCCAGCGCGACCCCAGCACGAGGTCGGCGCCCTTGAGCGCGGTCAGCAGCCGGGGCAGTTCCTCGGGCTGGTGCGAGCCGTCCGCGTCCATCTCCACGAGGACGCCGTAGCCGTGCTCCATGCCCCAGGCGAAGCCCGCGAGATACGCGGCGCCCAGGCCTTCCTTGCCCTTGCGGTGCAGCACCTGGACATGGTCGTCCTCGGCGGCCAGCTCGTCGGCGAGCTTGCCCGTGCCGTCCGGGCTGTTGTCGTCCGCCACGAGAACGTGTGCATCGGGCACCGAGGCTCGTACCCGGCCGACGATCTTCTTGATGTTCTCCGCCTCGTTGTAGGTCGGAATGATCACCAAGGCCGTGCCGAGCGGGCCGAACTGCCTCCCCTTGGCTCCTGCCGCGAGGGTCCCGTCGCCGTCGTTCACTACTGCCCCTTCAAGTCCGTACGCAGGGGTCCACCATAGTGGCCGCAGCCTGCACTGACGCGTCGGCGCGTTAGTACGGGGGTGTCGATTCGGCAAGAGCCGGGTAAGAGAGAGCCCGCCGCGCCGGAGCACCGTACTGCGGATCGGGGCCCGGCGCCCTTCGGGCCGACCTGGGACCCGCTGGCTGCGGGTCGACCGAAAGCCGTTGTCTACTGGACGTCCGGGCCCCACCCGGGTCACACCCTTCCGACAGGCATGAACGTTCCCTCGCCGCCGCACTGGCGCTGAGCCTGGCTCCCAGTGGTGATGCGCCGGTGCGGCACACCACCCCTGACCCAGCGGCGCTCCGGCGACTGCGTGGAAGTTCTCCGGTCGGACGTCCGGTGGTGGACGCGGCCGAACCTACCGGCCCCCCGAGGCCAGCTGTCAACACTCGTCTGACCTGCTGGTTTTCCCTCAATTGCCTGGTCAGCGCGGAGGATGCGCAGGTCGCGCGACAGGGCGGCGGCGGATGATCACCGCAGCGCCACCCCGGGAGATCACTCGCCCGGCCGTACGAAGACCGTCCGCCCGCCGACGACCGTGCGCAGGCACACCGGCAGGTCGCCGCCGGGGCTCAGATCGGGCAGTCCAGGAGTACCCGAACGAGGGTCGGTCGACCAGCGGGCGACCCTGTCGTCGGGGGCCTGCACGACCAGTTCCTCGGTGCGCCACACGGCGTAGTCGGCGGGCGCGCCCGGCACCAGGACTCCCGCGTCGTCCCGTCCGATCGCCCGCCACCCGCCGCGCGTATGCGCCGTGAACGCGGCGCGCACGGAGACCCGGTGCTCCGGCGTGCGGTGGAACGCGGCGGCGCGCACGGTGCCCCACGGGTCGAGGGGGGTGACGGGGCTGTCGGAACCGAAGGCCAGCGGCACGCCGGTGCGCAGCAGGGCCGCGAACGGGTTGAGGGCGCGGGCCCGCTCGGCGCCCAGGCGCTGGGCGTACATGCCGTCCTCGCCGCCCCACAGCGCGTCGAAGGCGGGCTGCACGGAGGCGGTGAGGCCGAGCTCGGCGAAGCCGACGATGGTCTCCGGGGTGAGCATCTCGGCATGCTCGACGCGGTGCCGGGCGGCGCGCACACGGGCCAGGCCGACCTTCTCGGCGGCTGCGCGGACTCCCTCGACCACGGCGGTCACGGCGGCGTCCCCGATGGCGTGGAAGCCCGCCTGGAGGCCCACCTCGGTGCAGGCGACCACATGCGCGCAGACGGCGGCGGCGTCCAGGTAGGCGGTGCCGGTGTGGTCGGCGTCGGCGTACGGCTGGTGCAGGCAGGCGGTGTACGAACCCAGGGACCCGTCGACGAAGAGGTCGCCCGCGGCGCCGAGCGCGCCCAGCGCCCGGGCCTTTTCGACATCCTGTTCGGCCCAGTAGCCGACGACCCGGGGGCCGGCTTCCTCGGCGGCGAGGCGCAGCAGTCCGGTGAAGTCGTCCTCGGAGGAGATCTCCGGGCCCGCGCACTCGTGCACGGATCCGATGCCGAGCGAGGCGGCGTGGGCGAGCGCGGCGCGCTGGGCCTCGGTGCGGTGGGCCGGCGTGACGGCGCCGAGCGCGGCGGCGCGCACGGCGTGGTGGGCGTCCCGGGCCAGGGGGCCGTCTGCGGCGTACCCCGCTCGTGCGGTGACCCCCGGGACCATGTCCAGGAGCGCGGTGGTGACCACGGCGGAGTGCACGTCGATGCGGGAGAGGTAGAGCGGGCGGCCGCCCGCCGCCTCGTCGAGTTCGGCGCGTGTCGGGGGGCGGCCGCCGGGCCAGCGGGCCGCGTCCCAGCCGTGGCCGAGCAGTACCCGGTCGGCGGGGCGGGCGGCGGCGAACTCGCCTACGAGGGCGAGGGCGGCGTCCAGGGAGGGCGCGCCGGACAGGTCGAGGCCGGTGAGCGCGAGCCCGGTGGAGGTGGTGTGGACGTGGGCGTCGGTGAACGCCGGGGTGACCAGCGCGCCTTCCAGGTCCACGACCTCGGCGACCCCGTCGGCGAAGGCGTCGGCCGCGCCTTCCGAGCCGACCCAGGCGATCTGTCCGCGTTCGACGACCATCGCGGTGGCGAAGGGATCGGCGGGACTGTGGACTTCTCCACCGCGCAACAGCACGGTGTCCGACGTGGCGGTGCTCTCACTCATGGGGAACAGTCTCGCGCCTGCCGGTGTGCGGTCGGCCCCCGGGTGGGTCAGATGCGGGGCGGGCGCGCCTCGTACGGCGTCGACAGCACCACGGTCGTGCGGGTCGACACGCCTGCCAGGGTGCGCAGGCGGGCGAGGAGCTCCTCCAGTTCGTGCGGGGTCGAGACCCGTACCTTCAGGATGTAGTTCTCGTCGCCCGCGACACTGTGGCAGGCCTCGATCTCGGGCACGCCGGCGAGGCGTTCCGCGATGTCGTCAGGGGCGCTCGGATCGAACGGCTTCACCGAGATGAACGCGGTCATGGGCAGCCCGACGGCCTCGGGGTCCACGACCGCGGCATAGCCACGGATGACACCGCGCTGTTCGAGCCGGCGCACCCGCTGGTGCACGGCGGACGTGGACAGGCCCGTGGCCTTGCCCAGGTCTGTGTAACTCATCCGCCCGTCTGCGACGAGCAGCTGCACGATCTGTCGGTCCAGCTCCTCCATGACGCAAGAACCTACAGGGCCCGTGATCTCGTCGGATACCTCAGCGGCGCAGGTCATACCCGCTTTGTGATGTGGCAGAGTGCTGACTGTGAACCGCCTGGTGGACAAATCCACCGCGCCGGGCACCTGCGGGCGGCATGTGACGAACGACACAGTGCCGCAACCGGGTCCGTGATGTTCTCGTGATTACCGCAGAGACGGGACGGGAAATGCTTGCTGTGGTCGAGGCCGCAGCGCCTTGTCGGCCCACCCGAGGGGGAGAATCCCATGCAGAGTCTTAAGCGCCCTGGTCGTCCCACATCCAGGCGGCCCAAGCTGGTCGTCGAACCCGAGCCGGAGGGCGTCGAACCCGACGCCGTCGACGGTGAGGAGTTCGACGCCTACGACACCTTCGAGATGTACCGGGTGATCTGCCCGGACTGTGCCCAGCCCATCGCGCTCCTCGCGGACGAGGAGAGCCTGCCCGAGCACGCGCTGTGCGCCTCGCCGTGGAACCCGTTCGGGCTGACGGTCTGCGCCGGCACGGGCCGTGCGGCGGGCGACGCCCGTCCCGCCGACGAGTCGGTGGAGCCTCAGGAGCAGGACACCGCCCTTCTGCTGACGCTCCCTCAGGGACTCGACTGGCGGACGCAGCCGTTCTCGCACGTCGGCGGCCCGGCTTCGCGCCCGATGCGGGTCCCCGAGATGCGCCGTCAGGCCGCCTGACCGGCCCTCGCGTTCAGCGACCGGCCGCCGGTCCCTCCCAGTAACTGCCCTGCACCATGGCTCGCAGGCTGCCGTGGTGCAGGATCAGTGTGTCCGGGTCCGGCGGTACGGCGACCTCGCCGAAGTACACCTGGCGGTAGGCGACGCGGAGCATGACGATCGCGTGCCGCAGTGCCGCGTACAGCGTGTAGAAGTCCATGTCCCGGGGTGTGTGGCCGGTGAGTTCGGCATAGCGCCGCTCGACGCGGTCACGGCGCAGGAAGTCGGGCAGTCCACGCTGGCCGAAGCTCTCCGTCAGGTCCTGGAAGAAGCGGTGCAGGTAGACCGTCCAGCCGAGGTCGGCCTCGCGCGGGGCCAGGGCCGCCATCTCCCAGTCGAGGACGGCCGCGGGTGCGAACCCGTCGTAGACGACGTTCCCGATGCGCGCGTCGCCCCAGTTGAGCACCGCCTCGCCCTCGTCGCGCGGCCACAGCTCGTCGAGCCGGTCGAACGCGCTCTCTATCAGAGGTGAGCGTGACAGCCCGTCAATCACCCAGTCGTAGTAGACGCGTTGGGCCTCGACATGACGACGGAGCGGACTGCCCTCACCCGGGAGGGTCAGGAAGCCGGCTTCCGGCGGCGGGACCTGGTCGTGCAGCCGGGCGAGGAGACCCACGGAGGCCGCCTCCAGCCGTTCGCGTTCCTGGTCGCTCGCCGCGTGCAGCCAGTTCCCCTCGTACGTATAGGGCATGACGTCCGGCGGCACGCGCCCCTCGACCTGTTCCATGACGAAGAACGGCGCGCCGAGCGGGCCGGGGTCCTCCTCCAGCCACAGCACCCGCGGTACGGGGAGATCGGTGCGCTCGGCGACCAGTCTCATCGTGCGGTACTGGCGGGGCATGTCGTAGACGGGGAAGACGGTGTACGCAGCCGGGTCCGCCGCCAGCCTCAACGCGCATGCGGGCAGCGGCGGTTCGGGATGCTCGATGTCGAAGAGCAGGGTCTCGCTGGACATGCCGTTGGACTCGGGGACAGTGATGTTGACCGCCTTGGCGTCCGGGAGGCGGGCGGTGAGCCAGGCGGTCAGCCGGCGGCCCAGTTCCTCCGGGTCGCGGGTGGTCGTGCGCGGGCGCGGTGCCGTGGCCATCTCGTTCCCCCTCAGGTCGCCACCGAGTCGAAGCCTGCGAAGCCGCTCGGATCGTGGCGGCCGAACGAGCCGTGTTCGAAGATCCCGTGGCCGACCTGCCCGTCCAGCGTGCAGCGGGCCGCGTGGTCGGTCACCCCGTATGCGGCGCGGGGGTGCGCGGCCGGGTCGGAGAGGTCGTAGGCGCGGCGGTCGGTCCAGTCACGCCCGACCCAGGTGCCGTGCTGCCAGTCGTCGGCGGGCGGATAGCCGGCGCCGACGGCGAGCGGGGAGGAGGTGAGCACCTCCACGTCCAGCTCCATGGGCTTGCGGTCCACCGGGCGGGTGAGATGGATGACGGCGGAGGTGGGGTGGCGGCTGCCGGAGCGATAGGTGATGTCGGCCTGGGGCCAGCCGAGTTGCAGGTCGCGCTCCCCGTTGCGTACGAGCGTCGCGTCGTTCAGCGTCCGATAGCCGTCGGCGTCCTCCTGGACGACGACCATCAGGAACCGGTCCTCGAACCGGACCGGGCACCACAGCCAGTGGAAGCCCTCCGTCGGGTTCTCCCCCGCGAGCCGGCCGCCCTCCTCCCCCGGGATCGGGCGCACGCCCCAGCTGCGGTCGCGGGTGCCGCTCCAGCGGCCGCGCTCCAGGCGCATCTCCTCGCCGCCGATCCGGATCCAGCCCTCGCAGTGCCCCGCCTGCACGAAGCGTTTGCCCTCCAGCGTGAGCCGGCCGCCGCGCCGCTGGAGGTGGTGCGGCTCCCACAGGGCCGGGAAGTCCGCCGTCCAGGTGATCTCGTACGACAGTCCCTCCGGGTCGGCGGGATCGGCCGCGCAGCTCAGCACGAAGGTCCGCAGGGGGCGCTCGACGAGGATGCGCAGCGGGCCGACGGCGAGGCGCATCCGGTCGTCCCCGAGCGCGTCCGAGGCGCGCACGGCGTGCAGGCGGTCACCGAGTCGCAGGGTGGCGTACGCGTCGACGACCCCGACGTTCGGATAGACGCCGAGCCCCAGGATCAGCAGCGCCCGGCCCTGGTGGTCGAAGACATGGAAGATGCAGCGGTCGTAGGCGTTCCGGTCCCCGGTCGCGAGGTGCCTCATGGACAGGGGCACCTGGTGGACGGGGTACTCGTCGAGGGCAACGGGGCGGTCGTCGGGCACGGCAAGCCTCCCTGAGGGCATGGCGGTTGACGTCCCCCGGAAGGGTGCGGCCCCCGGCGGCGCCAATTGACGGTACGTCAGATGACGGTCCGGGGCCAGACACCCGCACGTCGTGGCCCCCGTAGGGGCCCACCGCGAACCCACGCTCGATTACGCGGACGGGTGACCTGGCCGCTCACCCGCGCGTTGCCCCGGTATGACCCCCACATACGCGGCGACCGAGCGGCCTCGCCGGATCTTCGTCCCGGCTCCGGCAGAATCGGTTCGGCCGGCAGCCGCCGCGCCGCCGCCCCAGGATCCCCCCATCTACCGCGCGCTGATCCGCGCCTGGGCCGAGCGCGGCCGTACGCTGCCGGGGCGCCACGACCCGGAGTGGGTCCGGCTGGTGGCGCCGCCGGTCCTCTACGGCTACGGGCAGTTCAGTGTGACTCCGGCCCCGCGAGGTGACGGGCGATGACCATCCGCTGGATCTGATTGGTGCCCTCGACGATCTGGAGGACCTTGGCCTCGCGCATATAGCGCTCGACCGGGAAGTCCGCGGTACAGCCGTACCCGCCGAGCACCTGGACGGCGTCCGTGGTGACCTTCATCGCCGTGTCCGTGCACAGCAGCTTCGCCATGGCGGCCTGTTTGGCGAAGGGCCGCCCCGCGTCGCGCAGCCGTGCCGCGGCCAGGTAGAGCGCCCGGCCCGCCTCGATCTGCGTCGCCATGTCCGCGAGCATGAAGCGCAGGCCCTGGAAGTCGGAGATCGGCCGGCCGAACTGCTCGCGCCCGGTCGCGTACGCGAGGGCCTCGTCGAGGGCCGCCTGGGCGACGCCGATGGCGCAGGCCGCGATGCCGAGCCGGCCGGAGTCGAGCGCGGCGAGGGCGATCGCGAAGCCCTGCCCCTCGTCGCCGATGCGCCGGCCGTCGGACACCCGTACGCCGTCGAAGTGGACCTGGGAGGTGGGCGAGCCCTTCATGCCCATCTTCTTCTCGGGCGGGGCGGCGCTCAGCCCCTCGGCGTGGCCGGGCACCAGGAACGCGGTGATGCCGCGCGGGCCCGCGCCGCCGCTGCGGGCGAGCACGGTGTAGAAGTCGGCGACGCCGCCGTGCGTGATCCAGGCCTTGGTGCCCGTGATCGCCCACTCTCCCCCGCTCCCGGCTTCTCCCCCGCCCTCCCGGACGGCCTTCGTCCGCAGGGAGGCGGCGTCCGAGCCGGAGGACGGCTCAGACAGGCAGTAGGCCCCCAGGAGGCCGCCATCGAGCATCGCGGGCAGGTGCTCGGCCCGCTGCTCCTTGGTGCCGTAGTTCGCCAGTGCATGGCAGGAGAGGGTGTGCACGCTGACGCCCAGGCCGACGGTGAGGCGGGCCATGGCGAGCTCTTCGAGGACCTGGAGGTAGACCTCGTACGGCTGGTCACCGCCGCCGTACTCGGAGTCGTACGGCAGTCCGAGCAGGCCGGAATCGGAGAGCAGGCCGAAGATCTCGCGCGGGAAGCGTCCGGCGTCCTCCTCCTCGGCCGCCTTCGGGGCTATCTCGCGCTGCGCGATGTCACGGACGAGGGAGATCAGATCCCGGGCATCATCCGTGGGCAGTTGACGGTCCACCGGCTGCGGGGCGCGGTCGGTCATGGCGACGCTCTCCTCCCTGTCGGGCGCATCGGCGCACGCGCGCCAGGGGTGGGGCGGCGGCGCCGGGTCTCACGGCCCAGCCGATGCTGCCGTTCCTGGGTGGAGAACGGCCTGATCAGCGGCTGTGGCGCTGTGAGTATGCCCGCTCGGGGGCACCGAGTCACCAGTTAACGACCGCTTACCAGAAGAAAGGGGAACCGATCCGACCGCTCCGCCCAATTGGTCCGAACCATTGACGCACTGGTCTAGTCCTCCTACTGTTCCGTCAACGCCTCACCGCGTTCATGCCAAACGGCACGCGCAGGTCCCAGCACGCCTC